>WFVP01000092.1 GCA_015491595.1 Anaerolineales bacterium | reverse complement strand
GTCGCAGAGTGTCCTGCAAGGCTTCCAGGAGGGGGGTGCTGAGGGGGCCGCCCCGGCCTTGTTTCCACATCTCCCGCATGTCTACGACCTGCACATGGGGCAGGGGCGCGCTGCTGTCCGCGGTGGGCCGTTGTCGGCCACCCGCCACCCGTTCGGGCAGCACCAGCAACCGGTAGACGCCCTTACGGGCCCGGTAGGTGCTCACCACGTCGGGCGTGGCCGACCCCAACAAGGCGACCCCGCCCACGAGGCGGGCATAATCCTGGGCCACTTCCCGCGCGTGGTAGTAGGGGCCGTGTTCCGGGTTGGCATAGGCTTCGGCGTGGCTCTCGTCCACCACGATGAGGCCCAGGCGGGGCAGGGGCGCGAAGACCGCGCTGCGGGCCCCGATGAGCACGGGGATTTCCCCCCGGCGGGCCCGGCGCCAGGTGTCGTACCGCTGGCCCAGGGTGAGGCCGGAGTGCAGCACCCCCACCTGACCGGGGAATCGGGCCAGAAAGCGCCGCACCAGCAGGGTCGCCAGGCCGATTTCCGGCACCAGCACCAAGACCTGGCGCTTCTGTCGCAGCGCGTATTCCGCTGCCCGGAGGTAGATTTCCGTCTTCCCCGAGCCGGTGACGCCGTGGAGCAAGATGGGCGGCACCTTCTGCCCCTGGACCAGAGCCCGTTCCAGGCTGTGCCGTACCTCTTCCCAGACCTGTTGCTGACGGGGCGTGAGGGCCGGAGGTGGTTGCAGGTCTTCCTGCACATGGGCCAGGGGGTCCCGCCAGGTGTCCTGGGTCAGGCGGCGAATCAGTCCCCGCTCTTCCAGGTAGCGCAGGTCCTGGGCGGTGGCGCCCGTCTCCGCGTAGACTTCTCCCACTTCCAGGGGCTCGGGCGCCCGGTCCAGCAGGAGTTGGAGCACCGCGCGGCGTCGCTCGCGCGCGGGCGAGCCGGGACGTCCCAGATGGTCCCATGCCGCGCGCACCTCTTCCGGGGTCACGGCCAGGGCCACGGCCCGGACGGTGCGTGGTCGGGCGCGCGGTGCCGGGAGCACGGCCCGGGTGGCAATCCATCCCCGCTGGACCCACTTTTCCGCCAGGCGCTCCCAGGGAAGGCGACCCAGGTGGCGGTGGAGTTGCGCGGTTCGCAGCGGGCCTCGCTCCCGCAAGAGGCGCCAGAGGCGACGCTCCAGGGGCGAGAGATGCTCGTCCGTGGGCGGTGCCTCGGGTGTGAGCCGGTACTCCGTCTCCGTCAACCGGGCCACGCCGGGCGGGAGCATCAGGGCAATGGCTTCGGCCAGGGTGCAGAGCCAACGACGGGTCATAAGGCGGGCCAGGGCGATTTGTTGGGACGTGAGCACGGCTTCGGGGTCCACAATTCCCGTGACCGGCTTGGTGGCCTCCACCTCCGGTTGGGTGACGAAGCCCAGCACCACCCCCTGCATGGGACGGTTCTCCCGTCCAAAGGGAACTTCCACCAACTGACCTGGCTGTACTTCAAGGTGAGGGGGGAGGTGGTAATGGAATGTGCCCACGACCCGAGGAAAATAGACCGCCACTTCGACGTAAACCGTCACCCAGGGCCTCCCGAATCCGAGCGGTCTTCCGGTGAGGGGAGGGACATGGGGGCCGGACGGGGATGCAGCCATTCCAGGCGGATTTTGTCAATGCGCAGCCCGTCCATGCGTTCCACGGTGAGTTTCACCCCCTCTTTTTCCAGGACGACGCTTTCTCCTTCTTTGGGGATGTGTCCCAGACGGTCCAGGAGGAAACCGGCCATGGTGTCGTAATGGGGGGAATGCAGGTTCAGGTTGAGGGTTTCGTTGACGTCTTCCATCAGGGCCATGCCGTCGATACGCACGGTTCCGTCGGGGAGGAATTCCACGTCAGGAGTTTCGTGGTCGAAGGGGTCGCTTACCTCGCCCACGATTTCTTCCAGAACATCCTCCAGCGTCACCAGGCCGGCCACGCCGCCGAATTCGTCCACCACCAGGGCCAGGTGCTGGCGCTTCTCCCGAAAGAGGCGGAGCAACTCGCCGACGGGAAGCGTTTCGGGCACGAAAATCACCTCGCTGGCCACGTCGCGTGCCTTCATTTGGGGGAACTCGGGTGAGGAGAAGACCTTGAGGACCTGTTTGACGTGGGCCAGGCCGATGACGTGGTCCAGGTCCCCTTCGTAAACGGGGAATTTGGTCAGGTCATGCTTGGCCGCCAGATGGAGGATTTGGGAAGCGGGTGCGTCGGCTTCAATGGCCACGATATCGGTGCGGGGAATCATGACCTGCCGGACCAACAGATGCCGCAAATCCAGAACCGCGTCCAGAATTTCGCCCTCCTCTGAGGGCAGAACGCCCACTTCCTGAGCTTCTTGCAGGACCAGACGAAGCTCGTCCAGGGAAAGGAAGTGGTCCTCGGATGCCTGCTCAAAGCCCAAGGCCCGGAGGATGTTTCGCGTCGTGGCGTCCAACAGGTCGATGAACCAGCGGAAGGTCAATAGAAAGACCTGCATCCCCCAGGCCATTTTGAGAAGGGCCTTTTCGGGCATTTGGAGGGCGGCCACTTTGGGCACTTGTTCGCCGAAAATCACATGAAGGCCCGTGACGAACAGAAAGGAGAGGACCAGGGGCAGGGCACGCAAGACCGCAGGTCCCCACGAATACTCGGCCAGGGGAAGGGTGTAAAGGTAGCGGGTCACCAGAATCTCGACCGTCTGCTCGCCAATCGCGCCCAGGACCAGGCTCACCAAAGTGACGCCCAATTGGGCGGCCGCGATGATGCGGTTTCGGGCTGAGGGTTCCTCCACCCATTGGAGTACCAGAGCCAGCGTGCGCGGTGTGGCGGCTCCGAGGTGCTTGAGCCGTGGCTTGCGGGCAGCCACCACGGTGAATTCGATGATGACGAAAAAGGCGTTCATCCCAATGAGCAGAGGGATGAGCAGGAGGTAGATGAGCAACATCAGGTTCTCGTCCATAGCCTTCCTTGCACCGTCCTATTTTGAGGGAGGATGTTTTTTATCGTAACAACACAGCGGCATAGTAGCCCACGACCGCACTATAGTCACCGGAGGTATCGCCTGAGGTCGCATATCCCAGGGAGACGACTCGTGTTGCGCCCAGGGCCTGCGCGGCCCATAAGATGGCGGCCACGGCGGCCCGGCCGCAGGCATAGGCCTTGCCTTCTTCCTCGGCCCGGAGGACCCCTTCGGGGTCCATGGCCTCGATACGACGTATCATCTCCCGGTCCAGGCGACGGGCAACGTCGTCGGGGAAGTAGTGGGAGAGGTCGGTGCTGGCCACCAGCAACGCGCGCTGGGTGGCCACCACTTCCGCCAGCGCCTCCCCCAGGACCCGCAGCGGGGCCGGTTCCACGGTGCGCAACATCAAAGGCACCAGGCGGAAGGAGCGGGCCAGGGCCCGCTGGAGAAAGGGGAGTTCCATTTCCAGGGCGTGTTCGGGGTCGTGGTAAACGTAGGTGAGGCCCATTTCCAGCCGTTCTTGCAGTCGCGCGTCCAGGCTTCGCAGGGTCGGGTGGTCCACCGGGATGTGCCCCAAGGGGGTTTCGTAGGCGTCGTGGGCGGTGGTGAGGAAGGGCTCGGCGTAGGGGTAATGCATGGGGCCGGCCACGACCACCCGGTCATACGCCTGCCCGCGAACCGCGGCAAAGGCCTGCCCGGCCACCCGGCCCGAGTAGCGAATGCCCGCGTGGGGCGCGATGAGAGCCACCACCTGTCCCTGGAGTTCGGGCAGGGTACGCGTGCCTTCATCCAGCATGTGGTCCACCAGGGAAGCCAGGACTTCCGGATCGCCCGGATACCACTGCCCGGCGATGGGCGATGGACGCACGTCCCGAATCATGGGTTCATCTCCCGGCCGAAGCGGATGGCGCCGGTTCCTCCTGCGCGCTCGCCACCTTCTCCAGTCCCTGACGATACGCATGGGCGAACAGATAGACGGCCACCAGGGTGACGTAGAGGTGAATGGCTGCGTTGAGGAAGACGCCGAAGAGGCAGGTCAGCCAGAAGAGGGTCTGGGAGAGGTAGTTGAGGACGACGATGAGTCCCAGGACCACCAGGCTGGCCATAACGAAGCCTTCCCAGTTGGCCTGGAAGATGGCCCACCAGTCCTTGACCTCCAGCGCGGCGGACAGGCGGTCATGTCGGGTGATGTGGAGCAGCGCGGGAGGCGCGAACACAAGCAGGGCCACGCCGTAAAGCAGGGCGAGGGGGGCCAGGACCGCGTTCATGAAGGGGAGGAACATGAGGGGGAAGGAGAAGACGTCCTGCATGTCCGAGGGCATGGCCACGGCGGCAAAGACGGCCATGAGGGCCATCCCGACTCCTGCCAGGGCGACCACCAGCAGGGGAGAAGCCAGCAGCAACAAGAAGACCCACCATCGAAGACCCCGACGGAAATCCCCCTCCCAGTCGTCCCAGGCCGGCAACCGGTCCTGGCCTGTCTCCAGGATGTCCTTGGCCAGCCGATAGAGGTAGCCGTACAGGGGTACGGCGGGAATCAGGAGCCAGGCGAACAGCTGGAGCCCGTAGGCCACCAGGAGTTTCGTTTTCCAGTCCTCTTGCTTGAAGGGGTACCGAAACGCCTCCGTCAGCACCTGTTGGGTCATCGTGCCTCCTTGGGCGCGTTCTCCAGGATGGATTCGATTTGCTCCAGCACTTCGTCCGTCAGCTTGTCCGTGGCCTCGATGGCGCCGACGTTTTCCTCCAGCTGACTGGGCGTGGTGGCGCCCAGGATGACGGAGCTCACTTCCGGCAGGCGAAGGAGCCAGGCGATGGCCAGTTGGGCCATGGTAATGCCCAGGTCATGGGCCAGCTCCGTGAGGCGGCGTACCACGGCGATGCGCTCGGGGGTGATGTAATCCCGCAACCAGGCCATCTTTTTGAGGGCGGCGCGGCTGCCGGCGGGAATCCCTTCGTTGTATTTCCCCGTCAGGATGCCGTAGAAAAGCGGGCTCCAGGTGGTCAGCCCGATGCCCAGGTCCCGCACCAGGGGCACCAATTCCTGCTCCACCCGGCGTCGGTGGAACATGTTGTACTGGGGCTGCTCCACAATGGGAGGAATCAAGTGGTGTTCCCGGGCAATGGCCCAGGCCCGGGCGATTTGGGCCGGGGTCCATTCCGAAGTCCCCCAGTACAGAATCTTCCCCTGTTGGATGAGGATGTTCATGGTGTAGACCACTTCCTCCAGGGGCGTGTCCGCGTCGTAACGGTGGCAGTAGTAAATGTCCAGGTAATCGGTGCCCAGCCGCTTCAGGGACGCGTGGATGGATTCCATGATGTGCTTGCGGGAAAGCCCGCGGCCGTTGGGCCCGGGCATGGTGGGCCAGAAGACTTTGCTGGAAATCACCAGGGCCTCGCGAGGCAACCCTCGAATGGCCTGCCCCATGAGGCGCTCGGCCTCGCCGTCCGCGTACACATCGGCGTTGTCGAAAAAGTTGACGCCCAAATCGTACGCCCGGTGAATCATCTCCCGGGCGGCTTTGGCGTCCAGTTGGTTGCCAAAGGTCACCCAGGCGCCGTAGCCCAATTCGCTCACCTTCAGTCCGGACGCCTGTCCCAATCGCCGGTATCGCATGGTTTCCTCCTGTGGATACGGATTTATTTTGAGAAGTGCGCTCATTCTCATTCTACCAGGAAGGTGGACGGGCGAGCGAAGGAAATGCCGGGCCTTGGCTCGGGTCAGGCACCTGAAATCTTCCAGTCAGATGCCTGTAGGACAAAGGCGAGGAAGGCGTGAGGGTAGGTTGCCTTCGATTAAGGTATGGTGAAACTGCCATTCCAAAGACGGAGGTGCCTCATGAGGATGCTCGGACCACGAAGGACGCTCCTTTTCGCCGGCCGAGGCGGACGAGGACCGCCGGCAAGGGGAAAAAGGGGCCAGACAATGAGGGAAGGGGCAGGCGTCGTCCTGCCCCTTTATTGTTGCCTTTTGCCCGGGGGCAAAAGGGCCGCGCCGGGATGCAATGCGGCCAGTCGAGGTTGGGCGGTGCGGGGCGGCACGTACCAGACCACGTAGCCCAGGTTGGGGAACCGCACCCGCGGGCCGGTGAAGCCCGCCTGAGGCGAAAGGTTCAGGAGCAGACGGCACAGGGTGTTGAGTAATCCCCCATGGGTGACCACCAGATAACGTCCTGGACCGTAGCGGAGCAACCGGCTCCAGGCATGCATGGCTCGCACGTGGAGGTCCCAGGGGCTCTCCCCGTTCCGTCCGCCCACCGGGGTGAAGCGGGTGAGGGGTTCGGCCTCGGGCTCCTGAGCCACGTGCAGGGCGGGTCGCAGCGTATGGCGTCCAATGCGGCGCTCTTCCCACACGTCCTCGACCTCGATATGGGGCACCCCCAATATCCGGGAAAAGATGAGGGCGGTATGGAAGGCCCGCTGGAGGGGGCTGGTGAGGATGCGGTCGAAGGTCCATCCCTGGGCGCGCCATCGCTGGGCCAGCACCACCGCCTGCCGCAATCCCTGATTCGTGAGGGGGAACTGGGCGACCCCCTGGCGGATGTCCAGCGCGTTGGCCAGGGATTCCCCGTGGCGCATGAGTACGAAGACCCGGGCCCCGGGTTCGGGACGTCGCCACCAGGGCGTTGGGGTCGGCGAGCTCATGCCGTCCGCTCCACAGGCTCGAAGCGAGCCAGGAAGTGGCGCAGCAGGGGCGGAGCTTCCACAATTCGGTAGCCCCGAATGCGTTCCCGTTGACGGGCCACCTGACCGGCCACCCGGGCCACGTAATCCAGGTGGCTCTGGGTGTAGGTACGCCGGGGGACGGCCAGACGCACCAGTTCCAGGGCCGGGTAACGCATCTCCCCGGTTTCGGGGTCGGGATGGGCGAACATCACGGAGCCGATTTCCACTCCCCGTATGCCTCCTTCTCGGTAGAGTTCCACGGTCAGGGCCTGGGCGGGGAACTGGCTTTGGGGAATATGGGGAAGCAAGGCTTTGGCATCCAGGTAGACGGCGTGTCCCCCGGGCGGCGAAAGCACGGGGACGCCTTCCTCCTGCAGGCGGGCGTGCAGGTAGGTCACCTGACCAACCCGGTAGGCCATGTAGTCCGGGTCCAGGGCCTCCCAGAGTCCCACCGCAATGGCCTCCATGTCCCGTCCTGCCAGGCCGCCATAGGTAGGGAAGCCCTCCCGCACCACGGCTTCCGCGCAGGCACGGCGGTAGAGGTCCTCGTCATTCATGGCCAGGAAGCCGCCGATGTTCACGATGCCGTCTTTCTTGGCGCTCATCGTAGCCCCGTCGGCGTAGGAGAACATCTCTCGGGCGATGTCCAGCAGGGATTTCTCCCGGTATCCGGGTTCCCGCTGCTGGATGAAGTAGGCGTTTTCCGCGAAGCGGCACGCATCAATGAAGAAGGGAATACCGTAGGCCCGATAGACCTGGGCCACCTGCCGGATGTTCTCCATGGACACGGGCTGACCGCCCACACTGTTGTTGGTGATGGTGAGCATGCCGAAGGGGATGTTTTCCGGGCCGACCCGTTCGATGAAGGCCCGGAGTTTGGCGATGTCCATGTTCCCCTTGAAGGGATGGTCGCTTTGGGGGTCATGGGCCTCGTCGATGACCAGGTCCACGGGAATCCCACCCCGGGCCCGGATGTTCGCCTGAGTGGTGTCGAAGTGGGTGTTGGAGGGGACGTACTGGCCGGGCTTGAGGAGCACCGCGGTCAGAATGTTCTCGGCCGCGCGCCCCTGGTGGGTGGGCAGCACGTACCGGAAGCCGAAGATGGCCTGCACCGTATCCACCAGCCGGTAGAAGGAACGGGCGCCGGCGTAGGACTCGTCGCCCTGCATCATGGCGGCCCATTGGGCCTGGCTCATGGCGCCGGTCCCCGAATCCGTCAGAAGGTCGATGAACACCTCTTCGGCTTTCAGGTGAAAGAGGTTGTACCCGGCGCGCTGCAGGGCCGTCTCCCGCGCCTCTCGCGGGATGAGGCGAATGGGCTCCACCATTTTGATGCGGAAGGGTTCGGGGGGATGTACGGGCATGGGTTCACCTCCAGGTTGTCAAAAACCAAAGGGCGTGGACCAAAAGCCGTCCACGCCCCCTGGGCCTCATTCGTCCTCCTGCCATTCCAACGCGTACTCGCCGATGTACACCGTATCCCCGGGGCGGATACCCGCTTCCTGCAGGGCCTTGTCCACGCCCAGGGTCTGCAAGATGCGCTGAAAGCGCCGCACGGATTCGGGGTATTCCCAATAGGTCATGGCCGCCGCGCGTTCCAGGGCCTTGGAATGCACCCGGAACCCGTCCTCCACCCGCTCGATGGTGAAGGCCCGGGGGTCCTCCTTGGGCCGGAAGACGGGGAGGGTTTCCTCCTCCAGCGTGGGTTCGGGCGCGGTTTTCAGGAGTTCCGCGGCCTTCCAGAGGAGTTGCTTCACGTTCATTCCCGTGAGGGCCGAGATGGGCAGGATGTCGTATCCCATGTCCCGGATGGCCTTCTCCACCTGGGGCCATTTGGCCTGCACCTCGGGCAGGTCCATCTTGTTCAGGGCGACGACTTGCGGTTTTTGGGCCAGCTTGGGGTCGAACAGGGCCAGCTCCGCGTTGATTTGGTGGAAGTCCGCCACGGGGTCCTCGGCCAGGCCGTCCAGCAAGTGGATGAGCACCCGGGTGCGCTGGATGTGGCGCAGGAAGTCGTGCCCCAGGCCCAGACCCTTATGGGCTCCTTCGATGAGCCCGGGGATATCGGCCAGGACCAGGGCCTGGGTTTCGTCCAGGAAGGCCACCCCCAGGTTGGGCACCAAGGTAGTGAAGGGATAGGGGGCAATTTTGGGCTTGGCGTCGGTGACCCGGGCCAGCAGGGTAGACTTGCCCGCATTGGGCACGCCTACGATGCCCACATCCGCGATGAGACGCAGTTCCAGGCGGAGACGGCGCTTTTCCCCGGGTTCCCCTCGTTCCGCCAGCCGAGGCGCCTGACGACGAG
>WFVP01000091.1 GCA_015491595.1 Anaerolineales bacterium | reverse complement strand
ATGCAACGCCGGGCGAATTCCGACGCAGTCAGAACTGGATTGGCCCGCCTGGTTGCACCCTCAACGAAGCCACCTTCGTACCGCCCCCGCCCATGTACCTGATGGAAACCCTAGGCGCCTGGGAGAAGTACCTCCACCGGGACGACGAATCTCATCCGCCCCTGGTGCGCCTGGCCTTCATTCATTACCAGTTTGAAGCCATTCACCCTTTTCTGGACGGCAACGGGCGCATCGGGCGGCTCTTGCTCGTGCTCCTCATGGTGGACTGGAAATTGCTGCCGCTGCCCCTGCTTTACCTCAGCCCCTATTTTGAAAAACACCGGGACGCTTACTATGAGCACTTGCTTCGGGTGAGCACCCACGGTGCGTGGGAAGACTGGGTGCTCTTCTTCTTGCGGGGCGTGGTAGAACAGGCCCAGGACGCCCTGTGGCGCATGAAGCGCCTTCAGGATTTGCACCTGGCATGGCGGGACCAGGTCACCCGCAAGCGGGCCTCGGCCAATTTGCTCAAACTGGTGGACCTTTTGTTCGAAAAGCCCGTGCTGACCGTTCGCGACGTGAGCGAAGCGTTGGGCGTCACACCACGTGGTGCGCGAAAGATGCTTCACCGTTTGGTTGAGGAAGGCATTGTGGAGATGGTCCAGCAGCAGTATAAACAACAATTCCGTGCGAGGCCAATTTTAGATGTGCTTATAGCGGGTTAGAAAGGAACGAAACAGCCGAAATTGTTCCTTTCGTGCACAAAAAAAGGAACTTGTGTTCCTTTCTCGGCAAAAGAACCTGCTTTTGAAGGGAAACCCATGCCCCGCGCGAAATCCGACGGCCTCACGCCCATCCGTCGGCAGTACCTGGAACTCAAGCGCCAGGTGCCCGATGCCATTCTCTTCTTCCGCCTGGGGGATTTCTACGAGACCTTTGACGAAGACGCGGAACTGGTGAGCCGGGAACTGGACATCGTGCTCACCTCCCGCAACGTGGCCAAGGGCGTGCGGGTGCCCATGGCCGGCATCCCCTACCACGCGCTGGAAAGCTACCTGGGCCGGCTCATCGAAAAGGGTTACAAGGTCGCCATCGCGGAGCAAATCGGCGAGCCTACGGGCCGGGGACCCATGCAGCGTAAAATCGTGCGCATCGTCACCCCCGGTACCGTGGTGGAGCCCGAACTCCTCCCTGCGGACGCGAACAACTACCTGGTCGCGGTGGTGACCGAAGGGCGCAAGGCGGGCATCGCGTACGCGGACATTTCCACCGGGGAATTCGCGGCCACGGAACTGGAAGGCCCGGACATCGACGCCCTGGTGCGGGCCGAACTCCTGCGTCTGAAGCCCGCGGAGGTGCTGCACCCCGAAGGCCAGACCCTGCCCGAAGGCGTACCCGGGCACCCTTCCCCCTGGCCCGAATGGCGTTTTGAGCCGGGCCGCGCCGCGCAGGCCCTCAAGGACCACTTCCAGGTGGCCCGGCTGGAGGGCTTTGGCCTGGGCGGAAAGCCCCTGGCCGTGCGGGCCGCGGGGGCCATCCTCCAGTACCTGCAGGAAACCCGGCCCGAGGCCGTGCAACTTTTGACTTCGTTGCGCACCTACAGCCTCCAGGATTACATGGTGCTGGACGCCACCACCCGCCGCGCGCTGGAACTCACCGAAACCATCCGGGACGGCAGCGTGCGGGGGTCCCTGCTTTGGGTGCTGGACCGCACCGTCACACCCATGGGCAAGCGGCTGCTCCGGCAGTGGATTCACCGACCCCTGGTGGACGCGGAACGCATCCGCCTCCGGCTGGACGGGGTGGACTTCTTCGTGCAAAACCCCATGCTCCGGGCCCGGGTGCGCGAACGCCTCAAACCCCTCGCGGACCTGGAACGCCTGACCAACCGGGTCGTTGCAGGCACGGCCCAGCCCCGGGATTTGGTCTCCCTCCGGGCCACATTGCGGCAGCTTCCGGCGTTGATGGCGCTGTTTGAGGGCTGTGCGCCGTCCGCAGTGCGCCGTCCGCAGGCCGCAGTCGGCGAATCGCAATCAACAGACAGCGGACCGCGCACCGCGCACAGCGCACAGCCAACCAACGACCAACGGCGAACGGCCAACGGCCAGCGGCCAACGGCCCTCGCCCCCCTCCTCCACCGCCTGGACCCCGTACCCGAGGCCCTGGACCTGCTGGAGCGGGCCATCGCGGAAGAGCCGCCGGCCACCACCCAACACACCGGCATCATCCGCCGGGGCTTTTCCCCCGAACTGGACCGCATCTACGAGGAATCCGAGCACGCGCGGCAGTGGATTGCCTCCCTGGAGGAGCGGGAGCGCCGACGCACGGGCATCAAGAACCTCAAGGTGGGCTACAACAAGGTCTTCGGGTACTACATCGAGGTCACCAAGGCCAACCTGCACCTGGTGCCCAAAGACTACATCCGCAAGCAGACCCTGGTCAACGCGGAGCGCTTCATCACGCCGGAGATGAAGGAATACGAGGCCCTGGTGCTCCACGCGGAGGAGCGCATCAAAGACCTGGAGGCCCGGCTGTACAAGGAGGTGCTGGACCGGCTCGCGGGCTACCGGGAGCGCCTTTTGGGCACCGCACGCGCCCTGGCCGTGCTGGACGTGCTCGCCGGTCTGGCCGAGGTCGCGGAGGAAAACGACTACGTGCGCCCCGAAATCGTGGAGGACGACCGGGTGCTGGAGATTCGCGAAGGCCGGCACCCTGTGGTGGAGAAGATGCTGGATACGCCCTTTATCCCCAACGACACCGTATTTGAGGAGGGCGAACGAATTCGCATCATAACCGGCCCGAATATGTCGGGAAAATCAACTTATATCAGACAAACAGCGCTCATCGTGCTCATGGCCCAGATGGGCAGTTTCGTGCCTGCGCGCGAGGCCCGCATCGGCCTGGTGGACCGCATCTTCACCCGCATCGGCGCGCAGGATGAAATCCACATGGGCCAGTCCACCTTCATGGTGGAAATGGTGGAGACCGCGCACATCCTCCACCACGCGACCCCGCGCAGCCTGGTCATTCTGGACGAAATCGGCCGCGGCACCAGCACCTACGACGGCATGGCCATTGCCTGGGCCGTGGTGGAATACCTGCACAACCACCCCAACCTGCGCTGTCGCACCCTTTTCGCCACCCACTACCACGAACTCACCCGCCTCGCGGACCTGCTCCCCGGGGTGCGCAACTACCATGTGAGCGTGACGGAGCACGAGGGCCAGGTGGTGTTCCTTTACAAAGTGTTGCCCGGGGGCGCGGACCGGTCCTACGGCATCCACGTGGCCCAGCTGGCGGGGCTGCCCCGGTCGGTCATCGCCCGGGCCCAGGAGATTCTGGAGCATCTCGAACAGGAAGGCGGGCAACCGGAATCACGAGGTCCAGCCTTCCAGACACCCGTCCAACTGACCCTTTTCCCCGAAACCTATCCCTTGTTGGAAGAACTCCAGCGTCTGGACCCCGACAACATGACCCCTCTGGAGGCCCTGACGTTGCTCTACAAGTGGCGCAGGCAGTACGGTGCTTCACAAGACGAAAAGTAGCCCGTTTGCAGGAACCTGAAACATCCCTGCGTTTCTCTTCGTCCCCCGCTGCCGGACGGAGTGGATTCGCTTATACTAAAGCCGGTCATGGCCGTCCTCCTCGAGGGGATGGCACTCTGGAATCGGGAGGCCGGCATGTTCGTCATCACTTTCCTGGGGACCTCCGCCTCCGCCCCTTCGGTTCGGCGTGGGTTGCCCGCCCATTTGGTGCAATACGGCCCATATCGGTTCCTGGTGGATTGCGGCGAAGGGACCCAGCGGCAGATTTTGCGTTCGGGATTGGGCTTCCGACGTCTGCAATGGGTGTTCATTACCCATGGCCATCTGGACCACATTCTGGGCCTGGGTGGGCTGGTCTCCACCTTCATGCGCTGGGAAAGCGTGCCCTTTCTCGAAATCTATGCCGGGGCGTGGGCCCTGGAGCGGATTGACGATTTGATTTTCAAGGTGGTGCTGCGGGATGCCCGGCTTCCCATGCCCATTCGCCTGAAGGAAGTGCGGCCCGGCCTGATTTTCGACGGTGGTGATTTTTGGGTGCGCGCCTATCCGGTATGGCACAAGGGAACCGAGGCCTTTGCCTATGTGTTCGAGGAAAAGCCCCGTCGCCCGTTTCTGGTGGAAAAGGCCGAAGCCTTGGGGGTCCCGCCGGGTCCCTGGCGACGGGAACTGGTGGCGGGCAAATCCGTGACCCTGCCCGACGGGCGGGTGGTACATCCGGATGAGGTTCTGGGCCCGCCCCGGCGAGGGCTGAAGTACGTGCACATTGGGGACATTGGCCGGGTGGACGATGAGGTGATTGCCTGGGCCCAGGGCGCCGATTTACTCATTGTCGAAGCCACCTATGGGGAAGAAGAGGCCGCGATGGCCCGGCGCTTCGGCCATCTGACCGCACGGCAGGCAGCCCTTCTGGCTCGCGAGGCCCAGGTGAAATTCGTGGTGCTGACCCACATCTCCCGGCGCTATTCCGAACGGCAAATCTATGAAGAGGCCGCAGCCGTGTTTCCCAACCTCTGGGTCGCCCGGGATTTCGATCGGGTGGAGGTCAAACGGGATGGCGTCCATATCCACCGACCTGAGAAACTTCCTCCATGTTGAACCCATCCTCAAGGGGCGTTTCGTAGCAGGGCTTTTAGGAAAAACAAACAATTTTGTTCTCCCTCTGCGGTCCTGTGCCCGTTTCGTTCTAAGCGAACGGGACAGCCTCAAAGACTTCCCCCTGGGGGGCCTTCCTCCTTTCGTTAGGAACGTGAGTTCATGGTCTCTTAATCGATGGAGATGCTACAATGAAACCATCAAGCAATTCTTCTTTATTGGGTGAAGGTCATGGATGGACTGGATGGGTCATCGGCAGAGATTCGAGTGTTTTTGCTGGGCTATCCCGTGGTACGTTGTGGGAACGAGGAAGTTCCTTTAGATTCGGCGAAGATACGCGGGTTGCTGGCCTATCTTCTGATGCATCCGGGCGAGGTCCTGGCTCGAGAGGACCTCGCCCTTTTGCTTTGGCCGTTGCAGGATACCTTCCATGCGCGACAGAACTTACGCCAGGCTCTCTATCGGTTGCGGCGGGCCTTGGGCCCCGTAACCGGGTGGCGGGTAACTCCGGAAACTGTGGAATGGGAACCTCGTGGGCAGATATGGGTGGATGTTTGGGCGTTTTCCGCCTGGGCCCAGCAGGTGGAGAAACATGCCCATCGTAAGTATGGAGCCTGCCCGTGTTGTCACCGCCGTTATGAGCAGATTCTGGCCCTTTACCGCGGGGAGTTCTTACACGGCCTTCAATTACCCGATGCACACACCTTTGCCTCCTGGGTGATGGAACAGCGGGCCTTCTTCCGTCAGTGGGCCCTGCGCAGTGTCCACGAAGTCGTCTGCTACCATTACCTCCTTGGGGAGTATGACAAGGCCGAGGCATGGTGTCGAACCTGGTTGCGTTGGGACCGCTGGAGTGAAGAAGCGTACGGCTATCTGATTCGCTCCCTGGCTCTCCAAGACCGACGAGGGGAGGCGCTACAAGCCTATCGGGCGTATGAAGCCATGATGCGCGAGGAATTGAAAGCGGAGCCCTCGGAGGATGCACGACAACTCTCCTACGACCTCCAACAAGGTTTACTGACCCCCACAACGCCTTGGAAGAGCGAGTCCCTGCCTCGGTCCTCGTTTCCTATGTTTGGACGTGATAAGGAAGTGGAAGAGGCCCTGTATCGCTTGGCCGAACCCAGAACTCGCCTTGTGGTGTTGACCGGCCCAGGAGGGATTGGGAAGACCCGATTGGCTCAGGAGGTGGCTCGACGGGCTCGCAGTCTGTTTCCCGACGGTGTGTATTGGGTGCGTATGGAGGGGGTTCGAGATGCGCAATCTCTACTCCAGACCCTTCAGACCCAACTAACCCCGTACTTGGATGTGGGCCTTACGCTGGAAGACGCCATTCAGCGCTGGAGTACCCGCCGGATGTTGTTCGTATTGGACAATGTGGAGGCCACTTCGGAGGTGGTGGCCAAGTGGATTCAGGACCTTTTGCATTGGACGGATGAGGTGGTGTTGTTGGTAACCTCTCGCGAGCCCCTGAACCTGGTCCTGGAACAGGTGATACCTCTGGAAGGCCTGGATTATCCCAGGTTGGAGGATGAACCACTAACCCCGGAGATGGCCTTGCGCTTTCCCGCTGTCGCGATGTTGGAGGACCGCATTCGCCGCTCGGCCCCGCGTTTCGAGTTGGATGCTCAAAGCCTGCCCGCCGTTTTGGAAATCATCCGGTTCACTCGAGGATTACCGCTGGCGTTGGAATTGGCCGCGGGCCGGGCCGCGCTGGTCTCTTGCCAAGAAGTGGCCCGGTGTTTGGAAGAAGCCGTGTTGGATTTGCGCACGCTTTACCGGGATCAGCCCCCTTCCCATACGTCTCTTCGGGTTTTGCTGGAAGGCGTATGGCAGGCGCTGGAACCGGAAGAGCGTACCTGGCTCAAAAGTGTGGCCTTGTTCGATGGCCCTTTTGATGTAGAAATGGCCCGAGTTATCGCCCGGGTACCCTTCTATGCCATGGAACGACTGACCCACCGGAATTTTCTATCCGTGCTCACGCTTGAAGGCGGAGAGCTCCGGTGGGAAGTGCATCCCGTGATGCGCGCCTTTCTGCGAGAGCACAGTCGTGCCCAAGCCGACTTTCAGCGTGCTTGGCATCACCGAGCCCGGCACTGGATTTTGCATTTGCTTCCCCATTTGGATGTCAACCTCTCGCAAGACCTGCTTCGTTTGGCAGCGGTACGCTCCGTTTTCCATCAACTCCTGGAAGAGCTCATCCACCACCCCGCGATGGACGAAGTATTCCCCCTGATTTCGGGTATTGCGGCTTGGTAT
>WFVP01000090.1 GCA_015491595.1 Anaerolineales bacterium | reverse complement strand
CCATGGCCGAGACCACCAGGCCGCCACCACCATGCCGAGCATCCAGGCCAGGGCGAAGAAGAGGGCCGGAAGCCGTCGCCAGAGGGGCAGGGGTTGCGACATCGCCATCCTGCTCCTCGGGGCTGGGGATGGGCCGAGCCCAGGGTTTCGGGAAATGCACGAGGACGTGCCTCACCCGTCAAAGGTCACCAATCCCCGGGCCCGCAACGAGACGAACCGACCGTGTCCGAAGATGATGTGGTCCAGCACCCGGATGTTGAGGATGCGTCCCGCGGCCACCACGTCCTGGGTCAGGGCCACGTCTTCGGGACTGGGAGAGGGGTCCCCGCTGGGATGGTTATGCATGAGCAAAATGGCCGGCGCATTCGCCCGCACGGCTTCGCGGAAGACCTCGCCGACCCGGACCTGCACCTGGTTCACCGACCCCCGCACCACCTCGTGCACGCCCAAGACCTGGTGGCGGGTGTCCAGCAGGACCACCCGCAGGGCTTCTTGCTCCAGGGCGGCCATCTCGTCCATGAACAAGTTGGCCGCATCCTGGGGGCTTTGGATGCGGGGGCGTTCGGGGGTTTCCCATTTGAGGCGACGGGCCAGTTCCAGCGCGGCTTTGATTTGGGCGGCCTTGGCCGTTCCCATCCCCCGCACGGCCTTCAGTTGAGGGAAGGGAGCCCGCATTAAGCCCGTCAGGCCGCCAAATTCCCGCAGCAGGCGTCGGGCCAGGGCCACCGCGTGCTCTCCCCGGGAGCCGGTGCGCAAAAGGATGGCCAGGAGTTCGGCCGTGCTCAGGCTCTCCGGCCCCAGACGCTCCAATCGCTCCCGGGGGCGTTCCCATGCATCCCAGTCGGTGATGCGATAACCCGCAGTCGGTCCCGTCATGAATGGGTCACCCGCGCGAAGAGATACACCACGGCTTCCAGGGCTTCGGCCGGGGTGATCTCAAAGCGCCGGAACCGGTCTTCGAGGCTCAGGAGGCGTCGGTACAGCCGCTCCAGGCTCTCCAGGGAGAAGCGACGGGCCTGGCGGGCCAGACGGCGCACCACGAATTGGGGGAGGCGTTCCTCCCGGGCCCAGGCGTACAGGTCCTCGCCTTCTTCCTGGATTTCCCGCACCAGCAGAAGCAGGCGGAAATGCCGGACCAGGAGGTTCCACAGGGTCCTTGGGTCTTCCTGTTGCAGAAGTTCTTGCAGCACCTTCATCGCCTTTGGGGCGTTTCCCTCAGCCAGGGCGTGGCCGAATTCGAAGAGATTGGGCGGCGTGCCCTCCAGGGCCAGGCGTTCCACGTCTTCCCCGGTGACCGGACGGCCCAGGGCCTGGCTGTACAGGGCCAGTTTTTGCAGTTCCCGGTAAGCCCGTTGCACGTCGTCGCCCACCAGGCTGTAGAGGGCCATGAGGGCTTCGGGGGTGGCCTGGCCCCCTTCGTCTTTCATCACCTCGCCCATCCAGCGCAACATGCTCCCCAGGTCCCGGGGGACCGGTGTGGCTCGCAGGTAGACGCGGGAGCCCTGTCTTTGTGCCCAGGTCAGGAGCCAGTGGCCCGGCGCCAGGTCTTCGTCAATGTCCAGGACCAGGGCGGTATGCGGGGGTACCCGTTCCAGCATACGGAGGAAGGCCTCCCGTTCCTTTTCCCGGGTGGCCAGATGCAAGGGATGGCGCAAGATGACCAGGCGTCGGGGTGCGAAGAAAGGGAAAGTCAAAACTTGTTGGAGGACGTCGTTGAGGGATACGTCCTCGCCGTCCATCTCCACCAGGTCCAGATGTTCCTGTCCTCCTTTCCCTTTGGCCCGTTGGATGAGCCGCTGGACGAATTCCCGCCGGCGGAGATGGTGCGCGCCGTGGAAGATGTACACGCGTGGGGGCGCTTTCTTCTGTTCCGTCATCCTTGGTGCCCGGGCTGGTATTGGGTTTGCACCCGATAGATGGGTCGTCCCGGTCGGGAAAGCCGACGCACGCCCACGACCTCCAGACCTTCCACATCGCTGCTGGTGGTGATGTAGGTCTGAATCCACCTGCCCAGCGGTTGGGCCAGCATGAAAGCCCCTAATAACGTGAGCACCAGCCAGGGGAAACGGTCCCATTTGGACTTCCATGAGCGTTCGGTGCCTGTCAGGGTCAACATGGCGGCCACGCCGCCCAGGGCACCCATGGTCAGGTAGTTGGTCCCACACCCGGGATGAACGGCCAGGTAATCTTCACCCTGACGCAGGCGGGCCAGGGCCTCCTGCACCGCGGCTTCCACCGCTTCTTGGGGAACGTCGCCCCACAGGTAGAAGCCGCCGGCATCGGAGTGCCCGGCCAGGAACCGCCCGGGGAAGCGCTGCGCCAGAATGTGAATCGTGGCGTGTTCCAGGCCGTGGTTCCGGCGAATCTGGGCCAGGGGCGGCCGTTCCAGCCAGGTGGCCAACCAATGAGGTAAGGTCATCACCGCCTCCTCTTCAGGGATTAGGGAAGCCACAGATAGTACAGTCCCGGTTGGAGCAGCGTATCCCAGGGCGGTCCGACGCGCGCCTGGAACAGCAGGCTCAACGGGGAAAGACCGGGGTAGTAACGCACCACCCGGGGTGGTTGGGTCAGTCCGGCCCGTTCCGCGGCGCGGTCGATGGCGTCGTCCTCGTATCCCAGCACGTCCACCAGGCCCAAGTCCAGGGCCTGTTGCGCGGAGTAAATGCGGCCGTCGGCGATGGCGCGCACCTGTTCCGGGTCCATGCCCCGGCCCTGGGCCACCACTTTGACGAACCGGGCGTACATCTCGTCCACAATGGCCTGCATGTGGGCGCGCTCCTCGGGGGTCATCTGGCGATAGAACCCGCCCATGTCCTTGGCCGGTCCGGACTTGATGATGGTGAACCCGATGCCGATTTTGTCCAGGAGTTTCTCCGCATACGGAAACACGGCAATCACGCCGATGGACCCCGTCAGCGTGGCCGGGTTGGCCACGATTTCTTCCGCGGCCATGGCGATGTAATATCCTCCCGAGGCGGCCACGTCGTCGAAATAGGCCACCACGGGTTTGTCTACCTGTTGCAGGGCGTGGTAAATACGCTCACTGGGCGCGACCCCGCCGCCCGGACTGTTGATATACAGCACGATGGCTTTCACCTGGGACGAGGCGTTGAGCATCCGCAGCACGTCTTCCACTTCTTGCGCGGCGATGACCGTTTGCGTGCCTCCCCGGGAGGATACAATGGGCCCTTGCAACATGAGGACCGCCACCTCCGGACCAAAGCGAGGCCCCCGCACGTATTCCTTGTACACCCGGGTGGCGACGCCTCCGCCGACGCCCGATGACCGGGCCACCAGGCTCCAGGTGGAGATACAGAAGAACAGGGGAAGCCCAAATACCAGAGCAACCCCCAGTAAAGCCAGAAGCCACACCCACCACCGACGGCCCTGGGATGGGGGGCGCGACCGGGAAACCGGGGCGGAGGGGGACGCGTTCGTGGTCATGGAAGCCGTTTCTCCCAATCCGTCGCCACGCCCGTCAGGCGGACTTCTGGTCCTGCTTCTGGCGCTTGTGCTCTTCGGCCACCTGGAGGAACTGCTCCACCAGGTTCTTCAGGACGCCTTCGGGCAGGGCGCCCACTTGCTGATGGACGACTTTCCCGTCCAGGACGAAGAGCAGGGTCGGGATACCCTGCACCCCGAAGTGCATGGCCCACTTGGGGTTTTCGTCGGTGTTCACCTTGGCCACGATGAGCCTTCCCGCGTACTCCTGGGCAATTTTCTTGAGCACGGGCTCGATGAAACGACAGGGGGCGCACCAGGGGGCCCAAAAGTCCACAATTACGGGAAGGTCGGCCTTCAGCACCACTTTCTCAAAGGCCGCGTCGGTCACGTGAATCGGCTCACGGATCATGTTTGCCTCCTGCTGAGTTTCGGGTTGCTTTTAGTATACCCCCGGGGACCGGGGTGGCTGATAAGTTTCGTGCTCCTATCTTAGGCGCGTCATTGTTTCTTACCCTAAACGGAAAGGCATATCGGAGAGGTCTGCCAAACTCATCTCGGTAAGTTATAGGTAGTTCTGACCGGACACGGGACCGCAGGCAAAGGCCGACGGCCGTTAGCCAACAGCCGACGGCGAATTTCCGTCCTCCGAGAGGTTCAGCACCACGGCTTCGTCCAGGCCCCCGCGTTCGGTACCGGGCAGA
>WFVP01000089.1 GCA_015491595.1 Anaerolineales bacterium | reverse complement strand
TTTTCGCACGGATTTGAGCATTGAGGAATTCCTTGACCAGGTGCAGCGGGTGGGATGCGTGATTTCCGGACAGACCGCAGGCCTGGCGCCGGCCGATGGCAAACTCTACGCGTTGCGGGATGTGACGGGAACGGTCCCTTCTATTCCTCTCATCGCGTCGTCCATCATGAGCAAGAAGATTGCCGCGGGCGCGCACAACATCGTGCTGGACGTGAAGGTAGGTTTGGGGGCCTTCATGACCACCCTGGAAAAGGCCCGGGAACTGGCGCGGCTCATGGTGGACATTGCCCGCCTGGCCGGACGCCGGGCCGTGGCCCTGCTGGCGGACATGAACCAGCCCTTGGGACGGGCTGCGGGGAACGCGCTGGAGGTTAAGGAAGCCATCGCCACCTTACAGGGTCACGGTCCCCAGGACTTCGTGGACCACTGCTTGGAGGTCGCGGGGTACATGCTCTACCTGGGGGATGCTGTTCCCTCGCCGGAGGCCGGACGGGACCTGGCTCGCAAGGTGCTGGCCGACGGGGGGGCCTGGGAGAAGTTCCGGGCCATGGTGGAGGCTCAGGGAGGCGATGTGCGCGCGGTGGACCATCCCGAACGCCTGCCCGCTGCGCCTTACGTGGAGGAGGTTCGGGCCCCGCGGGGAGGATACATCGCCCAGGTTCACGCCCGACGGGTGGGCGAGGTGGTCATGCGTTTGGGCGCGGGCCGGGCCAAGAAAGGCGACCCGGTGGACCCCGCGGTGGGGGTGGAAACCCATGTGAAGGTGGGGGATAAAGTCGAGGCCGGCGCGCCCCTCTTCACCATTCACGCCCGGCGGGAAGCCGACCTGACCTGGGCTCGGAAGGACCTGTTGGACGCCCTGAGATGGTCCGAGGTCCCGGTGGAGCCTCTGCCGCTGTTCTATGAGGTGGTAACGTAATCAAACGCGCCACTCGACCTCGGCAAGGCGGAAAGGCTTTTGGGGAACGGGGAACCCGCGCGCCCGAAGCAATTCTTGCAGACGATGGTGCACCGCGGTTTCCGCTTCCCATCCGATGAAGCGCTCCCGACCTTCCAGGATGAAGGCGGGATAACGCCACACTCGATAACGCAGGCTCTTCCAGAACCCCACCAGAGATTGGGGGTCAAGTAGACGCAGGCGCACGTAGGGGCCGTAGTGGCGCAAGAAGGCCCGAATCCAGAGATTGAGATGGAGATATTCCTGTTTCCAGTCTTCAGGGTATTCGTTGAGTTCTTCGGTATGCACTTTGTCGCTCAAACCAAGCCCCGCTTGGTTGGCCATGGCCTCGCAGTGCGCTCAGTGCTGGAAGAAGGTGAGCAGGGGGGTTATCACTTCCAGCCGTACGGGTTGGGCGTCCATGGTCACACCCTCCGCTGATATTGTGTGCTTATTGTACCAAAAAGGCGCGGGGTGTGGACAGGGCCTTGAGGCTGCGGGCCCCATCGGAAAGGGAAGATGTGGGCCTTCCAGGTGCGGACGGGAGGGAGGGCGCAACCTTTTTCGGGTGTTTGTGTTTCCTTACTTGGAAACTTGACGAATCTCTGGAGGCCGCGTACAATCATGCCACCCCCGGACCGGGCCGGGGGCAATCCCTATATGAAGGAGGAGAAGGGATGAAGAGACGCCGGTTGTTTGTCACCGTACTGTTGTTCGTACTGGCATCCATCGTGCTGGCGGCGTGCCAGAAGAAGCCGCAGTACACCTGCACGGACCCAAAGGGCTGCGTGGAAATTAAGCCCGGTGAACCCATTCGCGTGGGTGCGGCCCTGGTCTTCTCGGGTGGTGCGGCGTCTTACGGTATCGACTCCAAGCGCGGCATCGAGATCGCTATTGACGACTTGGGCGGCGAGCTGCTGGGTCACCCCATTGAGCTGGTGGCCGAGGACTCCCAGTGCAACCCTGAGGGTGGTCAGGCGGCGGCCCAGAAGCTGGCGGCGGACAAGACCATTGTGGGTGTGATTGGCACCACCTGCTCCAGCGCGGCCAAGAACGCGGCGCCCATTCTGAGCGAGGCGGGCATCGTGATGATTTCCCCCTCCAACACCGCGCCTTACCTGACGGACCCGGCCACCCGTTCGCCCTTCTACTTCCGCACCGCGCACAACGACAAGGTGCAGGGTAAGGTAGCCGCGGAGTTCGCCTACAACGAGCTGGGCGTGCGCAAGGCCGCGACCATCCACGACGGCAGCGTGTACGCGGAGCAGCTGGCCAACGTGTTCGCCGAGGTCTTCAAGCAGCTGGGTGGCGAGGTGGTGGCCCAGGAAGCCGTCAACGTGGGCGACACCGACATGCGCCCGGTGCTGACCACCATTGCGGCCAAGGGGCCTGAAATCATCTACTTCCCCATCTTCAACCCCGAGGGTCCGCTAATTGCCGCCCAGTCCAAGGAGGTGGAAGGCCTGCAGGATGTGAAGTTGATGGGTGCTGACGGCCTCTTCTCCAAGGAATTCATCGAGGTGGCGGGCGAGGCTGCGGTGGGCGTGTACCTGAGCAGCCCCGACTTCTCCGCCTTCAACCCTGAGCGGTATGATGCCTTCCTCAAGAAGCACGAGGAGAAGTACGGCGAGAAGCCCATCAGCGCCTTCCACGCCCACGCCTATGACGCCATGATGATCCTGGCCGAGGCCATCAAGAAGGCCGCGGTGGTGCTGGAGGACGGCACCATCTACATCCCGCGCACCGCGCTGCGGGACGCCGTGGCCGAAACCAAGGACTTCCAGGGCATCACGGGCAATCTGACCTGTGACGAGAACGGCGACTGCGCGGATCCGCACATCGCGGTCTACCAAATCACGTCGGCGACGGAATGGGACACCACGGATCCCGAGAAGTCGCCGGTGAAGATTTGGCCGAAGTAGCCGGTCGCACCCTCGGGCCCTGACAGCCCCGGCGATTCGGGGGCGGGTATCCCTATGGGGCCCGCCCCCTCTTCGTACCACATGTGCACAGGAGGCGAACCGTGTGGGAACGATTGCGTTATCGCCTGCGCTACGTTTCGGGAACGGATGTGGCGTTGTGGATTGTGGCCGCGTTGTTGCTGGTCATGATTACGGTGGGCTCCTATAACAGCCTGACCTCCGGCCGGTACACCGGGAAGCAGTGGTTCGACTTCATCATTTCGGGCCTGGCCCAGGGAAGCATCTACGCCCTCATCGCCCTGGGCTATACCATGGTGTACGGCATCCTCTTCATGATTAACTTCGCCCACGGCGAGGTCTTCATGAGCGGCCCCTTCACCGCGTACTTCCTGGCCGAAGTGCTGGAACAGCGCGGTCTGTTCGAGACCAACCCCTGGCTGGCCCTGGGCCTGGTCATGCTGCTGTCCATGGCCGTGTCCACCGTGGTGGCCGTGTCCCTGGAACGCATCGCCTATCGCCCACTGCGCGGCGCGCCTCGCCTGGTACCGCTGATTACCGCCATTGGCGCGTCCTTCTTCCTCCAGTACACCTTCCGGGGCCTGTATACCCCCGGCTTCAAGGCCTATCCCGAGGTCCAGCCCTTGAAGGGCACCTGGACCTTGTTCGGCTTGGAAATCCAGCGGATGCTTATTGCGGTGTTTGTGTCCTCCTTGTTGTTGCTGTTGCTTCTGTACGCCTTCGTGCAGTTCACCAAGGTCGGCAGGGCCATTCGGGCCGTGGCGGAAGACCAGCAGGCCGCTGCCCTAATGGGCGTGGACGTGGACCGCACCATTTCCATTACCTTCGCCGTGGGCGGTGCGGCGGCCGGAGCCGCGGGCGTGTTCTACGCCCTCATGTTCCGTCAGGTGAACTTCTTCATGGGCTTCTTCCCCGGCCTGAAGGCCTTTACCGCGGCGGTGCTCGGCGGCATCGGCAACCTGCCCGGGGCCATGTTGGGCGGCCTCTTCCTGGGCGTGTTCGAATCCCTGGGACCCAGCCTGTTCTTGGAAGGTCTGGGCGTGCCCGCCGCGTATCAGCTCAAGGACGCCATCGCCTTCACCATGCTCGTCCTGTTCCTCATCTTCCGGCCCACGGGCATCCTGGGTGAACGACTGGCGAAACGGGCGTAAAGGAGGCGCGAGCAATGAAGACTCAGCTGCGTTTGATGTTCCGTGCCGGCCTCATCGGAGGGCTTATCGCGCTGCACCTGACCCTGGTCGGAATGGTGGAGGC
Organism: Anaerolineales bacterium; assembly: GCA_015491595.1. Classification (GTDB taxonomy): domain Bacteria; phylum Chloroflexota; class Anaerolineae; order Anaerolineales; family DRMV01; genus S139-71. The sequence goes on along the minus strand of WFVP01000089.1, from coordinate 4,375 downwards.
CCTGAACAAGCGGGAAATCATCGAGGACATCATCACCCTGGGCCAGCTGTTATTGATGGGGGTGGGCCTGGGCACGGCCGTTTACGCCCTGGGGAAACTCCCCCGGGAGCGCCGCACCCAGCGGGAAGGATGGTGGGTGGCCCTGGGCGCCGTCTCCGTGGTGGCCCTCATCCTGGGGTTGCTGGCCCTGGCCATCAAGCCCCTCAACCTGCGCTTCATGTTCCAGAACGCCTCGCCCGCGTTGGTGCGGATTCTGACCTTTGACACCCCGGGGGTATTGGGCCTGGTCAAGCTCTGGGCCTTCTTGCTCTTTAGCGGCGCCCTGGCCTTGGTGTATCTCTACATCCCCCAGCCCTGGGACCGGACCCTTTCGTATGCCGTGGGCATTACCCTCCTCATGGGGATTTTGCGGGCCCTGGTGGCGCCCTTGCTGCCCGACATCATCTCCGATTTCCTCTTCACCCCCTCGGGTCTGACCCAAATCGGCGCCGTCATTCTCGTGGTACTCTGGGTGCTCTTCCTGCACTACTGGCCCGACTTCAAGGCCCGCCTGGAGACGTGGCAGAAGGAGGCGCAGACGCCCCAGGGCGCGCCCATTCGCCGCCGCCTCAACATTGCGTTCCTGGTGGCGATTTTGGTGTTGCTCCTCCTTCCCGCGATTCTGCGGGACAAGGGCTCCTACCTGTTCGAAGTGTTGGACATGGTGGGCATCTACATCATCATGGGCCTGGGCCTGAACATCGTGGTGGGCTTCGCTGGATTGCTGGACCTGGGCTACGTGGCCTTCTTCGCCATCGGGGCCTATACCATGGCCGTGCTCACCACGCCCGAGTTGCCCTTCGTGCGCCAGTACATCCCTCCCATGAACTTCTGGGAGGCCCTGCCCATCGCGCTGCTGCTCTCCCTGGTTTCGGGAATTTTGCTGGGCGTCCCCGTGCTCAAGACCCGGGGTGACTACCTGGCCATCATCACCCTGGGCTTTGGCGAAATCATCCGCCTGTTGGTGATTTCGGACCTGCTCAAGCCCATCCTGGGGGGTGCCCAGGGGATTACCGGCGTGGCCCGTCCCACTTTTGGCTCCTTCGTGGTCAACGAGTCCTGGGAGTACTTCTACATCATCCTGGTGACCATCGGCATTGGCATTTTCATCTCGACCCGACTTCGGGATTCTCGCCTGGGTCGCGCCTGGAAGGCCATTCGCGAGGATGAAGACGTGGCGGTGGCCATGGGCATCGACCACGTCTCCGCCAAACTGACGGCCTTTGCCACGGGCGCGCTGCTGGCCGGGATGGCCGGCGCGCTCTTCTCTTCCCGTCTGTACTCCATCGCGCCCCACTCCTTCAACGTGCTCATTTCCATCAACGTGTTGTGTCTGCTCATCGTGGGCGGTATGGGCAGCCTGCCGGGCGTGGTGGTGGGCGCGCTGGCCCTGGTGGGACTGCCCGAGTTGCTGCGGGAGTTCGCGGAGTTCCGCTTGCTGGTGTACGGCGCGGCCCTGGTTATCATGATGCTCTACAAGCCCGAAGGTCTCTGGCCGGAAAAGGCCCGGGTGAGCCGGGTGGCCCGGGAGGTCTTCGGCGACCGCCTCAAGACCCTCAAGGTGGAGTGATGCGCCACCGGGGAGGGGTCTCTGGCCCAACGCCAAGGTAGGAGGTGAACCGTGGCCCTGTTGGAATGCCAACACGTGACCAAGCGCTTCGGCGGTCTGGTGGCTGTCAACCAGGTCGATTTGCAGGTGGAGCCCTTGTCCATCCACAGCGTCATCGGCCCCAACGGCGCGGGCAAGACCACCCTCTTCAACCTCATTACCGGCTTCTACCGGGTGGACGAGGGCAGCATCCTCTTTGAGGGCGAACCCATTCACTGGCTGAGCCCAACCCACATCGCCCGCAAGGGCATCGCCCGTACGTACCAGAACATCCGCCTGTTCGGCGACATCTCGGTGCTGGAGAACGTCCTCATTGGGATGCACACCCACCTGCGTTCCTGGGTGTTCGAGCCCATCCTGGGCATCCGGCACTTCCTGGACGAAGAACGGCAGGCCTACAAGCGGGCCATGGAGCTCCTGGAGTACATGGGCATCGGGGAGTGGGCCTTTTTCAAGGCCAAGAACCTGCCCTACGGTCAGCAGCGGCGCCTGGAAATCGCCCGGGCGCTGGCCCTGGAGCCCAAACTGCTTCTCCTGGACGAGCCCACCGCGGGCATGAACCCCAAGGAAACCGAAGAGACCATGGCCCTGATTAAGCGGCTGCGGGACGATTTCAACATCACCATCCTGCTCATCGAGCACGACATGCGGGTGGTGATGAACATTTCGGACATCGTGACTGTGCTGGACTACGGCGAAAAGATTTCCGAAGGGACGCCGGAGCAGGTGCGCTCGGATCCGCGGGTCATCGAGGCCTACCTGGGTCGAGGCGCGGCGACGGCCATGGCCATGGCCACGTCCTCGACAGCCCAAGGCGACTGAGCGGGAGGGAACGTATGAGCCACTACTTCGAGATTCGCGACCTGCATGTCCATTACGGGGCCATTCACGCCCTCAAGGGCATTTCCCTGTACGTGGAAGAAGGGGAAATCGTCACCCTGATTGGCGCCAACGGCGCGGGGAAGACCACCACCCTTCGGGCCATCAGCGGTCTGGTGCGCCCCACGTCCGGGGAAATCCGATTCGAGGGGGAGGACCTGTTGCGCTACCGCCCTCACGAAATCGTGGCCCTCAAACGCATCATCCATGTTCCCGAGGGTCGTCGGGTCTTTGCCCGCATGACGGTGGAGGAGAACCTCTACATGGGCGCGTTCACCCGCACGGACAAGGACGGCATCGAGGAGGATTTGGAACGGGTGTACGCCCTCTTCCCCCGCTTGAAGGAGCGACGTCGCCAGCTGGCCGGCACCCTGTCGGGCGGTGAGCAACAGATGCTGGCCATCGGCCGCGGCCTGATGGGCCGCCCGCGCCTGCTCATCATGGATGAGCCCTCCATGGGGCTGGCTCCCATCCTGGTGGAGAGCATCTTCGATACCATTCAGGAAATCAACCGACAGGGGACCACGGTGCTTTTGGTAGAGCAGAACGCACACATGGCCCTGTCTATTGCCCATCGGGGTTACGTGCTGCGCACGGGCGAAATCGTGCTCCACGGGACCGCGGAGGAGCTGCGCAACAACGAGATGGTGCAGAAGACCTATCTGGGGATGGCCTGAGCCATTTCCCGGCAGGTGGTCTCCGGAAGGGACACGGGCTGAGGTTTTGAGATGGATGCCTCGTTTACGGGACGGCCGTTGGAGGTGTGCGGTGAGGGTGCCGCACACCTCCCTTTGTGCCTGTGGTTGCCATCCTCCGCATAGGAACAAGGCCCATGCGTCAACGGCTGCGTGACTTTCGCGCCTCGTGGGTGGTGTGGCGCCCCTGGATGGCCGTGGCCCTCAGCGTGTTGGGCCTGGGGCTCCTGGTGGTGGCCAATCGATGGTGGACGGTGCGTTACGCCCGCCCCTGGGTTTTCGCTCTGGCCTGGGCCGGTTTGCGGAACTGGCTGTTCCAGGGGGCCAGTCCCTACGACGTGACCACCCTGGCCCGGACGCTCCGGCCCTGGTTGGGACCCTTGGAGACAGGCCATCTCGTACCCACGCCTCTGTTCGCGGCCTGGATGTACCTGCCCCTGTCCTTGATTCCCGACGGACCCACCGCTTACGCCCTGTGGTTGACGGTTCAGCAGGGCCTGGTGGTGGCCTGGACCACGTTGCTGGTCCGCTGGATGTGGCGCCGGGACTGGCCTTGGCTGGTCTTCGCCCTGCTCGTGCTGGCCTGGCCCGGCACCTGGGCGGCATGGCGGGCGGGCTATCCCACCCTCTTCATCGTGGCCGCGCTGGGGATTGCCTGGTTCAGTTTTTTGGAGGGGCAGGACGCCCGCGCCGGCCTGTTCTTCCTGCCGGTCTTGTTGGACCTGGCCACCTTCGGTTGGGTCCTGGTGGCCTGGGGGATGTGGACCCTGGCTCGGGGCCGTCGCGACGGACCGATGACCTGGGGTATGGTGACCGTGGGCGGGGCCGTGCTCATGGCTTGGCTCCGGCCCGGATGGTGGCAGGATTACCTGCGCTTCCTGGTCCAGCAGGCGCCCCACGTCTACCGCGGTCCCGGATTGCTGGCGCATCTCCTGGTGGATGCCTTTCCTGGGCTGGGTCCGCGCGTGGGGCAGGCCGCGGTGGCCCTGGCATTACTCTGGATGCTCGTTCAGTGGGGGCGGGCGTGGGTTGGTTCGCCCTGGTTGGCCCTCTGGACCTGGCACTGGACCCTGGTTCTGCTCCCCTGGCTGGCCTGGCGTTCCAGCCCCGATTTGCTGGTGCTGTTGCTCCCTGGAGCCCTGCTTCCCTTGAG
>WFVP01000088.1 GCA_015491595.1 Anaerolineales bacterium | reverse complement strand
GGCTACACCATCATTCAGGTACCCGAGGGTGGTGCGAAAATCCGCAAGAGCGGCGACACCCTCATCGTCCCTGACAACCCCATCATTCCCTTCATTGAAGGCGATGGCACGGGGCCGGACATTTGGCGGGCAGCGGTGCGGGTCTTTGATGCCGCGGTGGAAAAAGCCTACAAAGGACGACGCAAGATTTTCTGGATGGAAGTGTATGCGGGCGAGAAGGCCTACAAGAAGTTTGGGGATTGGCTTCCCGATGAGACCATCCAGGCGTTCAAGGAATTCCTGGTGGGCATCAAGGGACCTTTGACCACACCCGTGGGCGGTGGCATCCGCTCCCTCAACGTGGCTATTCGGAAGGCCCTGGATTTGTACGTGTGCCAGCGACCGGTGCGTTGGTTCCCGGGCGTCCCTTCCCCCATCAAGCATCCCGAATGGGTGGACATGGTGGTCTTCCGGGAGAATACCGAGGACATTTACGCGGGGATTGAGTTCGAGGTGGGTACGCCCGAGTGGAAGAAGTTCATGGAACTCTTCAAGGAGCACTTTCCGGAAGAGTATGCCAAGATGCGTTTCCCTGAGACCTCGGGCATCGGTATCAAGCCGGTGTCGGAAGAAGGGACCAAGCGCCTGGTGCGCGCCGCCATCAAGTGGGGACTGGCCAACGGGCGCAAGAGCGTGACCCTGGTGCACAAGGGCAACATCATGAAGTACACCGAGGGCGCCTTTCGGAAGTGGGGTTACGAAGTGGCGGAAGAGGAGTTCGGTGACAAGGTGTATACCTGGATGATGTGGGAACGGACGAAGCAGGAGAAGGGCGTAGAAGCGGCCAATGAAGAAATGCGTCGGGCCATTGAAGAGGAAGGTCGTCTTTTGGTCAAGGATGTGATTGCCGATATCTGCTTCCAGCAGACCCTTACCCGGCCCAAGGAGTTCGACATCCTGGCGACCATGAACCTGAACGGTGACTATCTCTCTGACGCCCTGGCCGCATATGTGGGTGGCATTGGCATCGCGCCTGGTGGTAACATCAATTACGACACCGGTCATGCCGTCTTCGAGGCGACCCACGGCACCGCGCCCAAGTACGCCGGATTGGACAAGGTGAACCCCTCCTCCGTCATCCTGTCCGGCGAGATGATGTTCCGCCACCTGGGATGGCACGAGGCGGCCGACCTCATCATCAAGGGCATCTCCGGTGCCATCGCCGCGAAGACGGTGACCTACGACTTCCATCGTCTGATGGAGGGCGCGACCTTGCTCAAGTGCTCCGAATTCGGTGACGCCATCATCAAGCACATGGACGACTGAGGCAAAGGCCTGGCTCGATGGCTCCTGAGAAAGACACCCGGCACTCATCCGCGGATAGTGCATTCCAGCAAGGGGGGCATGGGAATCCGCCGATGGATTCCCATGCCCCCAAGACCCGCGGGGAAGACCAGGACCAGGAGAGACAGCGCTGGCGGGAACGTCTGGAAGCCGAATTGCAGCGTTGCGTCGAGGTCCTGGTACGGGAGTATCGCCCCCAGCGCATCCTGCTGTTTGGTTCCCTGGCCCAGGGCCGGGTACATGAGTATTCGGACATCGATTTGATTGTTATCAAGGATACGGACAAGCCCTTTTGGGACCGGATTTGGGAGGTTTTGCGCCTCCTCAAATCCAAAGAAGCCCTGGATATTCTGGTCTATACACCTGAGGAATGGCAGGAAATACAAACGCGCCTCTTCTTCGAAAAGGAAGTGCTGCCCAAAAGTAAGGTGCTGTACGATGCGAGTGGATGAAGCCCTGCGATGGCTATCCTTTGCCCATGATGACTTGCGAGTCGCACAGATGGCTTTTCAAGAGGAAATATACACTCAAGTGTGTTTCCACGCGCAACAATGTGTGGAAAAGGTTTTAAAGGCTTTATGGGTACTCTACGGAAAAGTGCCCCCCAGGACTCATAACCTAAAACGCTTATGGCTGCAGATGCCCACAAATCGCCAAGTCTTATCCCTGTCGTTGGAAGATATTGATTTTTTGAACGGTTTTTACGTTCCCACCCGTTATCCCGATACGCTACCTGGCACACTGCCTGAAGGTTATCCCGGAAAGGAAGTTGCCCGGAAAGCCTTAGACCTGGCCGACATCGTATTCCGAGAAGGTGAAGAGCACATCCGTGCTTCCGCGGTCTGAAAACCGGAAAGGCATCCAATGTCCTGAGGAGGTGATCCATGTCCGATCCCAAAACGACTTTTACTGGATACGCCCGGTACCGGGCAACGGGCCAACTGGCTTTCTTGTTGCACCGGATAACCGGGTTGGGCATCTTGCTGTTCCTCCTCATTCACATCGTAGACACGTCTTTCGTCTATTTTGCTCCCGAACTGTATGACCACGCCATTCAAATTTATCGTTCGTTGCCTTTCATGATCGGAGAAATCTTCCTTGTCTGGGCGGTGTTCTACCACGGTTTTAACGGTCTGCGCATCATCATCTTTGACCTATGGAAGCCCGAATGGTGGGAAAAGGACATCGCCGTGAAGTCGGTGTACTGGGTGCTCGTCCTGAGCATATTGGCCTGGCTGCCCGCCGCCTTCATCATGGGCAAGGCCGTGATTGAAAATCATTTCCTGGGAGGCTGAATCATGGCGGAAGGTAAGGTGCGCACCGTGCAGCCCGTCGCCACCAGCGAAGCCCGATGGTGGTTGTGGCTTCGTATCACCGGCGTGTTGATGGTGCTTTTCGTCTTCCCCCACGTCATCATCAAGGACGTCATCGTGGGGGTGCACAACATCGATACGGAGTACGTGGCCCAGGTGTGGGAGAACGTACTCGTGCGGGTCTTCGATTTCCTCCTGCTCTTCACCACCTTCACCCACGGGATGGTGGGGTTGCGCCAGGTGTTGATGGACTTCGTCCACAGCCCTTCCGGACGCAAGACCACCACCTGGATTCTGGCCGTCATCTGGTTCGTGGTGACCGTGATGGGGACGATGGCCATTATCGGCGGTGTGAGCCTGCAACCCGGTGCGTAAGGAGGCAAAAGCCATGCAAGTGCACACTCATACCTATGATGTCGTGGTCATTGGCGCCGGAGGCGCGGGCTTGATGGCCGCGCTGTACGCTTCCAAGAAGGCCAAGACGGCCGTCATCAGCAAGCTCTATCCCACCCGCTCCCACACCGGCGCGGCCCAGGGCGGCATCGGCGCCGCGTTGGGCAACCTGGAGGAAGACCACCCCGAGTGGCACGCCTTTGACACCGCCAAGGGGAGCGACTACCTGGGCGACCAGGATGCCATCGAGTTCATGTGTTACCAGGCGCCGGAAATCGTCTACGAGCTGGAGCACATGGGCGTGCCCTTCGACCGTACGTCGGACGGTCGCATCATGCAGCGCCGGTTCGGCGGCCACACGAACAACAAGACGGGGAAACCCGTGCGTCGGGCCTGCCACGCGGCCGACCGCACCGGGCACATGATTCTCCAGACCCTCTACCAGCAGAACCTGCGTCAGGGGACGCATTTCTTCAACGAGTTCTACGTGACGGACATCGTGTTCCACGAGGGCCGCGTGGCCGCGGTGGTGGCCTACGAGCTGGCCACAGGGGACCTGCACGTCTTCCGCACCAAAGCGGCCATCATCGCCACGGGCGGCTTCGGCCAGCTCTGGGAGGTCACGTCCAACGCCAAGACCCTGACGGGGGACCTGCCCGCGGTGGTGCTGCGGCGGGGCCTGCCCCTGGAGGACATGGAGTTCTTCCAGTTCCACCCCACGGGCATTTACAAGCTGGGCATCCTCATCACCGAAGGCGTGCGAGGCGAAGGTGGCGTGCTCATCAACGACTTGGGCGAGCGCTTCATGGACAAGTACGCCCCCACGGTCAAGGACTTGGCCTCCCGTGATGTGGTCAGTCGCGCCATCTACATCGAGGTTCGCGAAGGTCGAGGCATTGGCGGCGGGAAGTACGTGTACCTGGACGTGCGGCCGGAGACGGTGAACAAGTACGCGGCCCTGGACGGCCGTACCCGACCGGACGGCTCGCCTTACGTGGTGACCAAGGAAGAACTGCTGGCCAAATTGCCGGACATCATCGATTTCTGCAAGACCTACCTGGGCATCGACCCCATGGAGGAACCTATCCCGGTGCAGCCGACGGCCCACTACGCCATGGGCGGCATTCCCACCACCCTCAAGACCGAGGTGATTCGGGACGAGCACAACACCGTGGTGCCCGGCCTGTACGCCGCGGGCGAAGTGGCCTGTGTGTCCGTCCACGGCGCAAACCGCCTGGGGACCAACTCCCTGCTCGATATCGTGGTCTTCGGCAAGGTGGCCGGGAAGGAGGCCGCGGAGTACGCCAAGCACGCGGACCTGGCTTCCCTGCCCGCGGACGCTACCGACCTCACCCGGGACCAGCTGGAACGCCTGCGCCATGGCACCGGCGGCGAACGGGTAGCGGATATCGTGGCCGAGATGAAGGCGGTGATGACCGAGCACGTGAGCGTCTTCCGCACGGAAGAGGGGCTGACCGAAGCCCTGGAGAAGATTCGGGAACTCAAGGAGCGCTACCGCCGCGTGTCCATCACCGACAAGAGCGCTCGTTACAACCTGGAACTTATGGAAGCCTGGGAGGCCGGGAATATGCTGGACCTGGCCGAGGCTGTCACCCTCTCCGCGTTGAACCGCAGGGAAAGCCGCGGGGCCCACTGGCGGGAGGATTATCCCAAGCGGGATGATGAGAACTGGCTCAAGCACACCCTCATCTGGATTGACGAGGAAGGGAAGCATCGCTTTGCCTACAAGCCCGTGGTGATTACGAAATGGCAGCCCAAGGAGCGGGAGTATTAGTCGCAGACGGCCCTCCGTCCGAAACGGGCGGTGAACTGCGATGACTTTCCAGGAGGCGAACCATGAAGGTGACTTTGAAAGTGTTTCGCTACAACCCCGAGACCGACCAGCGGCCTCGGTATGACGTCTTCCATCTGGAGGCCGAGCCCAACGATCGGGTGCTGGATTTGCTGGAAAAGGTCAAGGCCGAGCTCGACGGTTCCCTCAGCTACCGCCGCTCCTGCGCCCACGGGATTTGCGGTTCCGACGCCATGCGCATCAATGGCCGGAATCGGCTGGCCTGCAAGACCCTGGTCAAGGACGTGGGCACCACCATTGTCGTGGAGCCCATTTTAGGGCTGCCTGTGCTCAAGGACCTGATTGTGGACATGGAGCCCTTCTTCGAGAGCTACCGCAAGGTCATGCCCTGGTTCATCAACACGGATCCGCCGCCCGAGAAGGAGCGTTTGCAATCCCCCGAGGAGCGGGAGCGTTTCGACGATACCACCAAGTGCATCCTGTGCGCGGCCTGCACCACCTCCTGCCCCGTCTTCTGGGCCGACGGTTCGTACTTCGGGCCCGCGGCCATCGTCAACGCCCATCGCTTCATTTTCGACAGCCGGGACCAGGCCGCGGCCGAGCGCCTGGCCATCCTGGCCCAGGAAGAGGGGGTGTGGCGTTGTCGCACCTCCTTCAACTGCACCGAGGCCTGCCCGCGGGAAATTCAAATCACCAAGGCCATTGCCGAGGTCAAGCGGGCCATTTTGACGGGGCGCTTGGATTGACGGCCTCCGGGAGGACCTCGGGGCGCGCTTTCTTTGCCCTTGAAGCCGGGAAGAAAAAGCGCAGGGAGCACCTACCCCTGCGCTTTTTCGTTCGGATACGGAAGATGCCAACCGCCCCACGAGCGTGCATAGCCCGCAGGGCGGCGTTATGGGGGAGGGTTCGAGCCGGGAGGATCTAACGGACAATCCGGGCCAAATCTTCGGCGGCTCGGCGCATTTCGAGGAAGACGAGTCCCAGTTTGGCCTCAGGGCGTACCAGGGCCGTGAGCACGGCTTCCTCGCCCACCGCGGTGAGGATGACGTAACCGTCGTCGCCTTTGATGTACACCTGCTCCAGCTCCCCTCGCTGGAGTTCCTGGGCGATGCGCTCGCCCAGGGAAAGCATCGCGGCGGACATCGCGGAAACCCGGTCGTCTTCCACGCCTGCCGGCAGTGCCGAGGCCATGATCAACCCATCCACAGACACCAAGGCCGAGGCCTCGATGTCCGGGGTGCTGGCTTGCAGTTGGCGCAAGCGGTCGACCAGTTGGTCCACGCGACTCCGGGCCATGTTGCCACCTCCCGGCGACGAAGGTTGAACAATGGCCGTTTATCCGCCGCGTCCGGCCAACTTCGCAATTTGCTCCTCCAAAAAGACGAGAATAAGCGGGATTTGCTTCTTCGCCTCGCTTTCGGAGATGTTCTCGTCCCGCAGGTTTTGAATCAGGTCTGCGGTGATGCGGAGCAGACCTTTGTAATAGCCCAGCACGTCCAGGCCTCCCTGCTTGCGCTGCTCCTTCAATGCCTCCAGCTCTCGAAGCCGGTCCTCCGAGTGGGTCATCGTTCGCCCTCCTTGTGCTGAAGTTTGCTTCAAAGCCGATACGATAAGAAAAAGGGGGAGAAGGAACCCTAACACACCTCTCCCCCTGCAATTTTTGCGAAATCGGTTTCATTAAGATTTCGCCCTCAAGTGTAAAGAGGCCAATGGGGGCTGTCAAGAGCCGCAAGATGAGAATTCGATGAAAAAGGGGTGGGAAAAATTGCCTTGTCTTTTTACGCAATTCGTCGTATATTTCGGCAAAACGTCTAATTCCAATGATTTGAATCGGCATTGGCAGGGTGAGGGAATGAAAGGACATTTCGTCTTTCGTGCGAAGGGGACACGGGTTCTCCAAGCAATTGGTGGGGACCGAGGTTACGAGCACGACCAACGCCGCGAATCAGGCGACGATTGCCTTCATTGTGACCTTGTCTAGCGACGGCGACACCGAAGCCTACGATGTGGCCTGGTCCGATACCCTGCCGGCCTGTCTGACCTACGCTCCGGGTTCCTTCGCCGGTTCCTGCACCACCCATACCCTGGGCCTCAGCGATGCTTCGGCCCCCACCCTGGAGGGTGCGGTGGCCCAGCTGGAGGCTAGGGAGACCTGCATCATCACCTTCCAGGCCACGGTGGACTACAGCGTCACCCCGGGACAGGACCTCACCAATACGGTCCTGACCACCTGGACCAGCCTGCTGGGGGAGTCTCGGTTTCCCACTCCCCCTTATAACGCGAGTGGGATGGAGCGCACCGGCGCCAACGGTGTGGGAGGCGTGTTGAACGACTACGCTGCCATATGCTGGGGGAAGTGACAAACGTCATCCGAAAACCTCCGCCTTTCTCCATTGACCTCCGGGGGTAGCCCGATAAAGTAGAAGAAAGCCTAAAAAATTCGGAGGGAACCATGCTCCGACGTTCATCTTCGACCTCGTCGCCCTCAGTGGTTCCCTTGGACCAGTTGGCTCCCGGGTCCTGGGCCGAGGTGGTGCGGGTTCAGGGTCCGTTGCGGTGGCGGCGTCGTTTGTACGCTTTGGGGTTTCGTCCGGGAACGCGGGTGTACGTGGAGCAGCGAGCGCCCCTGGGCGACCCGATTCAATACTGGGTTCAGGATACTTGGCTCGCGTTGCGCCGGCAAACCGCGCGTCAAATCTGGGTGCGGCCGGTGGCTCCCCGGAGAACGCCTCCAGAGAACGGGACGCCCTTGTCGGAGGAGGTGTAGCTCGTGATGGCCCATGGGCATGTCCGTCCTTCCCCCGGCTGTCCCCGTTGCCGTCGCGGCCATGCGCCCTGGAAGACGGCCCGACCCGAGGCCGTGGCGACGGTGGCCCTGGTGGGGTCCCCCAATGTGGGGAAGACCACCCTGTTCAACGCGTTGACTGGCCAGCACCAACACACCGGAAACTGGCCAGGGAAGACGGTCACGTACCACGCGGGTTTCGTGGAAGGCGTGGAGGACCTTCTTCTGGTCGACCTGCCGGGTCTGTACACCTTGGATGCGTGGTCTCCGGAAGAGCGGGTGACCCAGGAGCAACTGGCCCTCTACCCCTTTGAGGGGGTGGTGCACGTGGTGGATGCAGCCCATCTGGCCCGGGACCTGTACCTGTTGGCCGAGGTGCTGGAAACCGGCCTGCCCGTCCTGGTGGCCCTCAACATGTGGGATGTGGCCCGGCGGGAAGGGGTGGACATCGACGTGGACCAGATGGCCGCCCTGCTGGGGGTGCCCGTCATTCCCACCGTGGCCCGGACCGAGGAGGGCGTACAGGCCTTGAAAGCGGCGTTGCGCCGCTGGCTGGCGGGGACTCGTTCTCCGGGCCGTCCGCCTCGTTACCCCCAGCGCGTCCAGGAAGCCGTGGAGCGGATGCAGACCCTGCTGGCCCCCTGGCTTGCCGAGTGGCCCTTGGTACGCCAGCGGTGGCTGGCGTTGAAGTTGCTGGAGGGCCAGCTCCACCTGTTGGACGCCCTGTTTCCCCCGGAACAGGCCCGGGGCCTCCGGGCCCGGGTGGCAGCTTTGCGGGAAGAATACCGTCGCCGCTGGCGGGAGGACCCGGCCCTGGTGGTGGCCGATGCCCGCTACGGCTGGGCGGAAGGGCTCTGGCGGGCCGTAGCCACGGTGCGTCGAGAACGGCGTTTTCATCTCACCCGCGCCATTGACCAGGTGGTGACCCATCGCTGGCTGGGTATCCCCCTGTTCTTCCTGGTGATGTTCCTGGTGTTCCATCTGGTCATCAACCTGACGGACCCCTTCATCGCCTGGGTGGAAGATGTGTTCCAGGGGCCCATACGCCACGGGTTGTTGTGGGGTTTGCATCAACTGGGTGCGCCCTTGTGGTTGCGCTCTCTGGTGGTGGACGGCGTGCTGGCCGGGGTGGGCAGTATGATGACCTTTTTGCCGGGGCTCACCCTGCTTTACCTCTTCCTCGCCTGGCTGGAAGACAGCGGGTACATGGCCCGGGTGGCCTTCGTGATGGACCGAGTGATGCAGGCCGTGGGGTTGCATGGCAAGGCCGTGCTTCCGCTGATTCTGGGATTGGGCTGCAACGTCCCGGCTATTTACGCCACCCGGACCCTGGACCGCTGGCGGGACCGGTTGGTCACCGCCCTGGTGATTCCGTTCATCTCCTGCTCGGCCCGATTGCCCGTCTACCTGGTCTTCGGCATGGCCTTTTTCGGCCCCTCCACGGTTTGGGTGGTTTGGGGTCTCTATCTGATGGGCTTTCTCATCGCCTTGCTTTCCGCCGCGGGACTTCAGCGTTTCCTGGGCGCGGAAGGAGAGGCGGGCCCCTTCCTGCTGGAGCTTCCTCCCTATCACTGGCCCAACCGCCGGGTCATCGGGCGGCAGGTTCGCCAACAGGTGCGGGAGTTCGTGGTTCGGGCCGGTACGGTGATTGTGGCCATTTCCGTGTTCCTGTGGGTGCTCATGAACCTGCCGTGGGGCGTGGAAGACCCCCGTCAAAGCTGGTTCGGCCGGGTGAGTACCTGGTTGGCGCCGGCGCTGGAACCCCTCGGGTTCGGCCGGTGGGAAGCGGCCGGGGCCTTGATGTCCGGCATGGTGGCGAAGGAAGTGGTGGTGAGCACCATGGGACAGATTTACCTGGGCGAACTCGCGAGCACGCCCACGCGCCTGGGACCTCCGTCCGCCGAGGACTGGCGGCAGGACCTGCAGGTCCTCGGGCCAGGCCTGTGGACCACCCTGATGGAGGCCGGGCGAAATCTGGTGGGCTGGCGACCGGCGGTTTTCACCGCCGCGGCGTTGGAAGCGGATGCTCGGTTGGCCGTGGCCTTGCGGGAGCACTTCACCCCGGCCGGCGCGCTGGCCTTCGTGGTGTTCGCGTTGCTCTACGTGCCCTGTATGGCCACGCTGGCCGCGCTGTATCAGGAGTTCGGCTTGCGGTGGGCGGCCCTGGCCATGGGGTATCAGGTGAGTGTGGCCTGGGTGAGCGCCTGGGTTGTCCATCAGGTCGCAAGGGTGCTTTGGGGATGACCGAACCTTTGCCCGGACCCTTGATGCAGGTTTGGGCTCTGGTGCGCCGGACCCAGGGCGCGGTTACCCTGTCGTTCCTCGTCGAGGAAACAGGATTGGAACCCGACCTGGTGCAGTCCGTGGTGGATTGGTTGGCGCGCCAGGGACGGCTTCAGAAGGTGGGGCAGGGAGAAGTGTGCGC
>WFVP01000087.1 GCA_015491595.1 Anaerolineales bacterium | reverse complement strand
TCGTGGGGGTGAGGGTGACGGTGGGCGTGGGGGGATACAACCGATACACGGTGGACTCCCCGAAGCGCATGGTCCACCACGCCAGGCCACACAGCCCCGCGGAGAGAAAGACCAGGCGCCACGCGACCCGCATGCGTTCCCGACGCAAGCGGAAGAAGGTGAGTTTGCGGGCGGCCCGCATCCGCTGCCACCCGCTCCAAAGCAACAGAAACGCGAAGACCCAAAGGACGATGGCGGCGGTCCACACCGCAGTCTGCACGTCCATACGTCAGCCACTCCGGGTAAGGGTCAGGGGGTCTGACCCCGCCACCCCTGGAACCATTGGGTGACCACCTGCTGGGCCGGCTTCCCGTGGATGGACTCCGAAGGTTCCTGGGCCTCCACCGGGGGATACCAGGCGAACACCACCACGCCTTGCAGCCAGTTCTTCCCATTGAGGGCCACCAGCGCCGCCTGTAAGCCCTTCCATTGCACCTCCAGGTCCAGGTAAGCCCGGTTCAGGCCCTGGGGCGGCAGGAGTTCCTCCGGGGTCAGGCAACCCTCGCCCCGCTCTCGACCCCGAATGCACCCCTGAAGCGCGCCCTGGGCCGCGGGGAAACGCAGCCCCACCACGACGGGCTTCCCCGCCTGCCGTGCCCAGGGGGCCACGCGCGTGCGGAAGTCCTCCGCATACAGCGCTTGCAACTGGTTGACATCCTCCACCTGAGCCTGCGTGGCGACCGGAGGCTGCCACAACAGGAGGAAACCGTCCACCTCCTGCGCGATGCCTTCCGGCACCTGCAGGTCGCCGTCGTCCACCACCGCCCAGTAAAGGGGACCGGAATACAGGGAGCGCGCCTCCTGCAACAGGCGGACCCATCGCTGCTCCGCGTCCAGAGGCGCCCCGGAAGGCATCCCTTCCGCCACCGGCCGTTCGGGGAAGGAAATCCAGCCCTCCCAGCCCCCGACGACCAGACCGGCCCCTTGATAACGCTGGGCCAGGACCGCATGGTGCAACAGGAAAGCGCGATAGCGCTCGAACCAGGCCACCCACCAGGGATAGTCCCGGGGCGCTTCCTGCCACCAGGCCTGTACGGTGTTGGGATACCGCATCCGGGGGAAGAGCCAGGGCTGCAGGCCCTGACCGCGCGCCTGCTCCAGCCAACGGGCCACGTCGGGCGCCAGGGCGTCGTGGCCCGGCTCCGGCGCGAACACGGGGTACGGCGAGGATTGCAACGCGGCCCAGGTGGGCTGGAAAACGGCCACCCGGGCTCCGGCGCGCGCCATATCCCGCAGGCTGCGCACCTCGTACAGATACCAAGCGGGATGGTAGCCCGGAGTCCAGGCCAGACCGGTGAGGAAGTCCTCCCCTCGCGGCTCAGGGGCGGGATTCACCAAGGCCAGAGGTTGGGGCGAAGCGTAGTTGGCCCAGGCCTTCACCTCGTCCACCATGCGCTGGGGCAGGGTGCTGGCCTGCAAGCGTCGGCCTTGCGTCTCCACCTCCGGGGCCACTTCGCACTGTTCGTTCCGGCAATAGCGATAGGTGACCCCACCGGCCTCGGGCAGAGGTCCATAGAACATGTAACCCCAACGATTTCCCCCCAGATACCACATGGGCAGGGGTTCGCCCCAGGTGTTGTACGCCAACTGCAGGCTGATGAGGTCCTCAGGGGGCGTGCTCTCCGGCACCGTGACCTCGAACCACACCGGCCCCACGTTGGGTCGGGACCAGCGGGCGATTTGGACCACCACCCGGGCTCCCTGCTCGGGCACCATCAAACGTCGTGAAACGAAGCGGCCCTGGGGGTCCAGTTCCGCGTTGAGCAGGCCATCCCCTAAGGTGAACTTGTATCGCAGCTCTTCGCCCGCGGGCAGGGACAGGGTCAGGGTGTAATGGCCGTCCTCCTCCAGGTGCAATTGGGGCGCTCGACTGGCCACGGTACTCAACCCGCCCCGCAGGTCGCCGAAGGTGTTGCCCAAACGGTACCAGTGGCCCACCAGGCGAATGGGCGCTCCTCGCGGGGTTTCCCGGGGAGGATAGACCTCGAAACGCACCTCCACCTGAGGTGCCGGTTGCAAGGGAATCTCGGCTGGCGTGGTGGCTTGCGAGGCCACTTCGGCCAGCTGCTGAAAGAGGCGGTAGTCGCCGTTCAGGTCCATGACCACCACGTTGTGCACCCCCGGGGGCAGGCCTTCCACCAGGAATTCCCCCAGGGCATTGCTGAGCATCTGGTAACCGCCCACGAAAATCAAGGCATGGGGCACCGGCTCACCCGTCGATGCATTGAGGATGCGTCCCTGGAGACGGCCCGGAGGCGGTCCCACGTAAGGAGTATCCGTCCAACGGGCCACCACGTCTTCGACCAGGGTGGGACCAAAGGCCCGCACCACCCGATAGCGCACCGGAGCCCCATCCCAGCGATGCTCCTGGACGAAGGCGCCCTCAGGGGTCTTCCGTTCGTACCGGTACGTGAGCACGCTTCCCAGGGGCACCGTCAGGGTCACCTCGTACACCCGGTCGTTGAGGGCCTTCATGACGGCCCGCTCGGGGGTCACGGGCAGGCCGGTGATTTCGTCCACCTGGGTGAGGAAAATCCCCTGATGAATGGG
>WFVP01000086.1 GCA_015491595.1 Anaerolineales bacterium | reverse complement strand
GGAAGACCTTTTCAATCAAGCGCACCGTTTGTTCAATGAGTTTGGGTTTGGAAAGGCTAAAGCGCAGGGTACGGTCTTTGAGGCTGCCATCCCCCATGAACAGCCCAACCAGGTAGGCCAGTTCTGGCGTCATCTCCGCGGGGAGGCGGACCGGGGCAGGGTGGAACGTCGTCGCCAGGCGGTTGTCCAAAGGAACACGGCGCGGCCGGCCGATAAGCCCTGTCGCCGTAAGGACCACCTTCATGCCTGGGCGAAGCTCGTCCATCCGTTTCCAGACCAGCCGGTCCTGTTCCCACACCCGGATGCGCTGCCCATCCGTGGCCTGGAGCAAGTACCCCCGTCGCGTGCGCACTTTGATGGTATGGGCCACGCCGTTCACATAAAACTTCGTCGCTTCCCGAACGCCACCTTCGGAAGCCACGCGGAAGCGGACATCCTGCCACTGGGTGCCGCGTGGGTTCCCCAAGGCCTCAATGGGAAGCACGCCCTGGTCGGTGACCACCATGGACCCCGCGACCAGGCACCCCGTGGGCGCAATGGTCAACTGGGCCGCGTTGCGGATGCCGTACTTCTTGATGCCCTCCACGATTTCGTTCCAGTCCAGTTTGGGGCGGCCCCAGTCCGTCTTGGGACCGCCGCCCAGCCAGTCGGGCCAGGTGGGCGGCTTCCATTTGAGGTTCTCCGGGTCGTAGATGCTGCCCTTGATGCCGGGGAACGGCCCCCGCTCCCGGGCCAGTTCGATGCTGGTCTTCATGGCGTGGAAGCGGATGAACTCCATGACTTGGGCCGCGAACTCCTGGGCTTCCTTAGAGCCGTAGCGGATGCCGTTGATGTACATCAGATCGGCCAGGCCCATGATGCCCAGGCCGATGCGGCGGTTGCGGTGCGCGGCCTCTTTGAGTTGCGGCACCGCAGGCACGTACTGGTTGGCCTGCACCACATCGTCCAGGAAGCGCACCGCGCGGCGCACGGTATCGGCCAGTTTCTCCCAATCCACACCGCCCTCGGGGGTGGCGTGTTTGGCCAGGTTGATGGAACCCAGGCAGCAGTTCTCATAGGGCCCCAACCATTGTTCACCGCAGTTGTGGCAGACCAGGCCGTTGGCAATCAGGCTGTGGGTCTCGGGTTCTTCTAAGTCGTAGACATCCGCAAAGCCCGCGGGTTCGATGCTTTCGATTTCGTCCTCAAAGGTCTCTCGATAGGGGCCCCGGGTCTGGCTTTCCACGAAGGCCAGAAGTTTGGCCTGCTTTTCCGCGTCGGCAAAGCCAATGACCTGGGCAAAGCGGTCCCGGTTCTCCCGGCCGATGACCAATTCGTACTGGGCCGCCACTTCGTAAAGCCGCAGGCCGCCGCGACCATCGGGCAGCAGGTGCACGCCGGCATCGCGACGTCGGTAAACCCGAGAGACGATGCCGAAGTTGAGCAGCAAGAGTTGCACATCTTCCAGCAGTTTGCGGGAGGAACTGGCCAGGCGCACGGTGCAATCCCGCTTGTGGGGCTGCACCTGGACCGCGCCATCGGCCGAAAACAGGCCCTGCAGGAAGCCCACTACGGCTTCGCGCGGGGCGCGCCAGATGGCTTCAGGGACCCGTTTCTCCGTGGCCCGTACGGGCTGCACCCCCAGGGAACGGAAGAATTCGTAGGCCAGGCGGCCGTAGGTCACCTGGTAATGGGAATTGCGCGAGGTCACGTGCCCTTCGCCGAACCACGAGCGCAACAGGCCATGGATGCGCTCGACCTCTTCCCGCGTGCGCAAGGCAAACCCGACGGGCGAGTTGCTGCTCTCGCTCAGCCAGCCATCCCCAACGAGGTACCCCAACACCAACCCCAGTTCGTGAGACCACTTGCGGGGCAGGCCGCCCCGAAGCGCGGTGAAATCCCGCCGTTGCACCACATGCCCCGAAGCGCGGTCGCCGGCCAGGGCCATCCCGGCCAGAACCTCTTCCAGGGCCTCCTGGTTGGGCAGATTGTCGTCCTGGCTCCAGGCCCCTTCGCCGGATTGGAGCAGCACCCGGTCGCCGGGCCGCAGGTGCTGCAATTCCACATACCCCCGGTCCGGGGTCAGGAAAGGATGGTCCGCGGTGGCCGTGACCGTATAGCCCTTGCGGGTGCGCAGGCGGAATACGGGCACCTGTTCCCGGGTCTTGAAGGCCCGCACCCCGGAGCGCAAGCGGGTACCCAGGGTCTTGCCCGCCTCGCCGATGCCGCCCAGGGGCGCGCGGTTGTCGGTCACAATGGTGAAGGTTTCCCCGGACTCCGCGAGTTCACGGATGGGAATCAACCCCCTGGCTGTGGCAATGCGGGTTTCCCCCACAAAGCAGGGGTTGGTGGCCTCCAGCCGGTACTGATGGGGCACCGGGTTGTCCCGGTTGGCCCGGTCGAGGAAGAGCACGCCCGGCTCGCCGTTGTGGTGGGCCTGGCGGGCGATTTTCTCGAAAAGGTCCCGGGCCCGTACCTTCTTATAGACCTTGATGGGAATCCCCTGCTCCCGCGCGTCCTCCAGGGTGCCGTCGAAGTCGTCGTATTCCGGCGCGGTCACGTCAGGGAAGACCAGTTCCCATTCCTCGTCCTTCTCCACCGCGCGCATGAAGGCGTCGGTGATGCCCACGGAGATGTTGAAGTTGGTGATGGCGTTCTCATCGGTCTTGCAGGTGATGAATTCTTCCACGTCGGGATGGTCCACCCGCAGCACGGCCATGTTGGCCCCGCGGCGGGTATTGTGGGTCACCATGCCATAAGCCAGGTACGTATGGTTGTCCTCTACTTCCAGGTCCAGGGTCAGATGCTCGCCGATGGGTTCCACACCGGTGACCTGGACGAACCAGAGGCCTTCGGGGTCGGGCGCGTGGGCAAAGGCTTCGGGGTAGGCCTTTCGGAGCTCCCGGTATCCGGAAAGAGTGAGCCGCCGACCACCGCGCACGTAACGCAACAGCCGACGACGAATTCGTCGTTCGTCGTCCGTCGTTCGTCGTTCGTTAACATTCGATACCTCACGACCGACGACCGACGACCGACGACCGACGGCCAAAGTTTCCAGCACCGGGGCCAGCCAGTATTCGGCATGGGGAAGCACGTAACTGGATTCCCGCCGCGTGTCCACCTGCCAGGCATAGGCCTGGACGAACCGGGAGCGCAAATCGCACCCGATGCGCCGACGCCAGGCCTCCAGCCCCACGTGGGAAACGATGCGGACCACATACCGGGTGCTCTGGCCCCAGGCGTCCAGCCCGGCTGCGAGGGTGCGCACGTGCACCGGCGCGCCCAGGCCGATGAGCAGGGTCGCCACCTCCCGGGCCAGTTCCCGCGATGTGGTGATGAGAGTGGGATAGCCGTGGGTCAGGGTCCCATCGGCTTCAAACAAGCCCCGCAGGAACGCGGCCACCACGTTGGGCGGAGAAAGCCGGATGAGCCGGGGGACCCGTGCGGTGCGACTGCTTTCCTTGGTGAAACCGTTGAGCCGGAAGAATTCCTTGACCGCGCGGTTGTCGATGAGAAAAGTGATGGAACGGTCGCCCCGCTTTTGCATCCGGTGAACCCGTACCCCAAACAGCCGTTCCATCAAGCGAGGCATTTCTACCACCAAGTAGGAATCCTCGGCCACGGTCACCCCAAGGCGATGGTCGTCTTCGCGGGAGGCCAGGAAGCCATCGCCGATGAAGTAGCCGAGGAAGAAGGCCAGTTCCTCATCCAGCACCGCGGGCAGGGTGGGCCACACCTGGTTGCCGTGCTTCCGGGTGGGATGGCGCAGGGCTTGCAGGCGCCCGCGGTGTTCACCGAGTTTGACCAGAATCCAGTCGCCGGGGCGGAGGTCTTCCAGCCGACGCCATTGCGGTCCCTGTGGGGTCATGACCTTGACCTTGTGGTCGGGCGTACCGGCCAGGCTCAGGCCCTCACGGGTGTGCACCCGCAGCACCGGGGCCACGCCGTTGTTGTAGCCCCTGGGGGAGCGGCGCAGGCCCTGGTCCGTGGGAACGTGCAGGTCGTGCTCCTGCCAGCCCCGTCGGGCCGTGTCCACGATTTCGTCCAGGCGCAGCAGGCCCCGGTCGGTGAACACCAGGGTTTCGGGCAAAAGGCATCCGCCCTGGGCAATCTCCCCAAAGGCGTGGTCGTACACCCGCAGGAAGCCCACCGGGCCCGTGGCCTTGCCCGCGGAGGACTTCACCACCGTGCCCTTGGGCCGCAGGCGGGAAAAGGAAAACCCATTCCCCCCGCCCGTCTGCTGAATCAGGGCCGCGTTGCGCAGGGTCATGAAAATGCCCGAATCCTTGCGGCCCATGTCGTCGGAAATAGGGAGCACGAAGCACGCGGCCAGCTGGCCCAAAGGTGTGCCTGCGCCCGTCCAGGTGGGCGAGTTGGGGTAGAAGAGTGTCTCGGCCAGCAGGCGGTAGAAGTCCTTGGCCCGTTCGATGACCTCTTCCTCACTGGCGCCAAATTCCTTCTCGGCCTTGGCCACGTGGTAGGCCACCCGCCAGAAGGTCTCTTCCGGGGTTTCCATAGGTTGGCCGTCCAAATCCTTGCGCACATAACGCTTGTAAAACACCAAGCGGGCGTTTTCATTTGGGAATTGGATTTTGGGTAAATCTGCCGGTACCGGCGGAGTGGGCAAAAGACCCTTTCGGGAGGTGGATGCACGAGCCATGGTAAAACCTCCTCGGGTACAACTTCGGTTCTATTTCATTGGCCGGATTCGGTTTCCAGGAGGCGGTCAATCTCGCGCCGCACTTCGGAGAGGTCTTCCAACCCCAGGTACACGATGGCGTAACGAATGTAGGCCACAGGGTCCAGGCGCTTCAACCCCTCAATCACCCGGTCCCCAATAATGCGAGAAGGAATTTCCGAGCGTCCCAAGGACAAAATGTACTCCTCCACCTCGTCCACCAGGCGCTCCAGGTCCGTGGCCGAGACCCGACGCTTCCAGCAGGCGGTCCGTAACCCCCGTAGAATCTTGTCCCGGTCAAAGGGCTCGCGGGTCCCATCGGCCTTGATGACCAGGGGAAGCTGTTGGATCCACTGCTCGATGGTGCTAAAGCGCTTCCCGCACGTCCGACACTCCCGGCGCCGTCGTACACGCCCGGTCTTGTCCCGGAAGGTGTCCACCACTCGGCTGTTCAGGGCCTGACAGTACGGGCAGCGCATCCCCCCTCCCATATGTTGGGGAAAAACGGTCTACCACCCGAAGATGTCCGGATGGGGCCGGGATTGTATCACGGTCGGAAAGGTGTGACAAGGGGGATTCCGGGAAATTTAAGGTTTGCGTCATGCGCACGGGAACCGGGCCCGGTTCCCGTGCGCATGATGGGGAAGAATGGGCTTCAAGATTTCCGTTGGCGGTTACCGTTGTGGGCGTTGGCGCCCCCCGAGGGACGGGCGTGGGAGATGGCCCGCTTTTCCCGAATGACGGTGACCTGAATCTGGCCCGTGAATTTGAGGTTGGTCTCGATGGCCTTGGTGATTTCGTGGGCCAGCTTGGCAAGGGCGTAATCGTCCACCGCGTCGGGTTTGACGATGACCCGAATCTCCCGGCCGGCCTGCAGCGCGTAACACTCGGCCACGCCGTCGAAGGAGCGGGCGATGTCCTCCAGGGCCTGCACCCGTTTGATGTACTCTTCCAGGCTTTCCCGCCGCGCGCCGGGCCGGGCACCCGAGAGGGCGTCGGCTACTTCCACGATGACGTCTTCCAGGGTTTCCTGCTCGATGTCGTGGTGGTGGGCGGCCACCGCGTGGACGACCCGTGGGTCCACGCCGTACCGCTCCAGGAATTTGGCACCCACCAAAGCGTGGGGTCCCTCGGCGTTGTGGTCCATGGCCTTGCCGATGTCGTGGAGCAGCCCGGCGGTTTTGGCCACGTTGACGTCCGCGCCCAGCTCCGCGGCCAGCATGGCAGCCAGTTTTGCCGTTTCAATGGCGTGGTGCAGCTGGTTCTGGCCGTACGACGTACGGAATTTGAGCCGCCCCAGCATTTTGATGACTTCGGGGTGCAGGCCCACCACGCCGACCTCGTAAACCGCCTCTTCCCCAGCTTCCTGGATGATGCGTTCCACCTCGGCCTTTTCCTGTTCCACCACCTTTTCAATCTGCGTGGGGTGGATGCGGCCGTCGGTGACCAACTTGGTGAGGGCCCGGCGGGCAATCTCCCGTCGCACGGGGTCGAAGCTGGAGAGGGTCACGGCCTCGGGGGTATCGTCCACGATGACCTCGACGCCGGTGAGCTGCTCAAAGGCCCGGATGTTCCGGCCGCTGCGGCCGATGATGCGGCCCTTCATGTCGTCCGAGGGCAGCGGGACCACGCTGGTGGTGAGCTCGGCCACGGTTTCGGAGGCGATGCGTTGCATCACCGAAGCCAGGATTTTCCGGGCCCGCCGCTCGCCTTCGGCCCGGGCTTCGGCTTCCATCTGGCGCACGATGCGGGCCATGTCCTGACGGGCTTCCTGTTCCACCTGGGCCAGCAACCGCTGCCGCGCTTCCTCTTGGGTGAGCTGGGCCACTTCTTCCAGGCGGGCCATGGCTTGCTGGTGGAGGGAGTCCACCTCGGCCTCCTTGGCTGCCAGGGCCTGTTCCCTCTGCTGGAGGTTCTGCTCCCGGCGCTGTAACTGCTCCTGCTTGCGCTCGATTTCATCCCAGCGTCGCTGCCAGCGCTCTTCTTCCCGTTGCAACTCCCGCCGTCGGGCCTGCAGTTCCTGTTCCACTTCTCGGCGGAGCCGAAGGATTTCGTCCCGGGCTTGCAGTTCCATATCCCGCCGTCGGGCCTCGGCCTTCTGCAGGATGGCTTCCGCCTCTCGCTTGGCCTCCGCCAGAAGGATGTCCGCGCGTGAACGGGCCGCGCCTACCTCCTGGCGCTCCTGCCAGGTGCGGAGGAAATAGCCCAGTCCCAATCCCACCATCAGGGTTCCAAGGGCAATCGCGATGA
The DNA here is from genome assembly GCA_015491595.1 of Anaerolineales bacterium. Lineage (GTDB taxonomy): Bacteria > Chloroflexota > Anaerolineae > Anaerolineales > DRMV01 > S139-71. The sequence goes on along the minus strand of WFVP01000086.1, from coordinate 1,903 downwards.
TGAGTACCACGTTCATGGCTCTCTCTCCTCGTCAAGGGTGTCGTCCGGGTGGGAGCCCGGATGGGCCTCCCAGGACGCCAGCACGTCGTGAATGAGCTCGTAGGGGAACCCCCTGCGGGCCAGGTATTGGGCAAGGCGCCGGCGCGCTTCGGGCCAGGGCAGGGACCGATACCGACGCCAGGCCTTCTCCGCGGCCGCGCGCGCCAGGGCGCCCTCGTCCACGTGGGCCAGCGCGTCGTCGATGAATTCCTCCGGGACGCCCCGCTCCCGCAGTTCCCGGGCCAGCACCCAGACCGCGCGTGGACGGGAACGGCTCCGTTGCTCCACCCAGAGGTGCGCGAAGGCCCGGTCATCCACCCAGCGCATCTCCCGGGCTTCGGCCAGCACCGCCTCAATGATGTCCCCCGAGAATCCGCGCCGCCGCAGCGCCTGTCGCAACTCGGCTTCGGTTCGGGGCCGGTAGCGCAGGAGCCGGTAGACGGCCTTCCACGCCTGAAGGAGGCGCCGGCGTTCCTCGTCGGAAAGTTGAGGGAGGGCCTCCGAGGTGGATGCCCCTTGGCGTTGACTTTCGTCTTCGGGGGAGGGTTCCCCCAGCGGTGTGCGTTGGTTTCGCTCGCCCATGGTGAACAGCCTCAAAACAAGAAACCGCCGGGCTGGCGGTAGCCACGGCGGACAGTACGCATGTACCCCCTTCCCCAAAGGGAAGGCCCTGACGACTTGTGAGGGGTTCTATCCCGCTGAAAGCGGGTCCGGTGTCCAACCGTGGCCACGCGCCAAGCGCGTGGGGTTCTGCGCGGTCCGGTTATTCGGCCGCGGCGTACAGCTCGGGCAGCTTCTGCGCCCGAATCTGCATCTCGATTTCGTGGGCCAGGTCGGGGTGTTCCCGCAAGAACTGCTTCGCGTTCTCGCGTCCCTGGCCCAGGCGCAAATCCCCGTAGGCGTAATACGAACCGCGTTTGTCGATGATGCCCAATTCCACGCCCAGGTCCAGCAAGTCCCCTTCCCGGGAGATGCCTTCGTTGTAGATAATGTCGAACTCCGCGGTACGGAAAGGCGGTGCCACTTTGTTCTTCACGACCTTCACCCGTACCCGGTTGCCAATGACCTCGTTGCCCAGCTTGATGGCTTGGATGCGTCGGATGTCCAGCCGCACCGACGCGTAGAACTTGAGGGCCAGACCGCCCGGGGTGGTCTCCGGGCTGCCGAACATCACGCCGATTTTGTGCCGCAGCTGGTTGGTGAAAATCATGGCCGTCTTGGTTTGCTGGATGATGCCCGCCAGTTTGCGCAAGGCCTGGGACATCAACCGAGCCTGCATTCCCACTGCGGCGTCGCCCATGTCCCCCTCGATTTCCGCCCGGGGGACCAGCGCGGCGACCGAGTCCACGACCACCACGTCCACCGCGCCCGAGCGGATGAGGGTCTCGGCAATTTCCAGGGCCTGTTCCCCCGTATCCGGCTGGCTGATGAGCAAGTTCTCCACGTCGACGCCAATGCGCTCTGCATAACTGGGGTCCAGGGCGTGCTCCATGTCGATGAACGCAGCAACGCCGCCCATTTTCTGGGCTTCCGCGACGATGTGCAGGGTCAGGGTGGTCTTGCCCGACGCTTCCGGGCCAAAGATTTCCGTAATCCGCCCCCGCGGGACGCCGCCAATGCCTATCGCGATGTCCAGCGACAGGGCGCCCGTGGGAATCGCTTCCACCATCAAATGCCGGGCCTCCCCCAGCCGCATCACCGCGCCTTCCCCGTACCGCTTGACAATCTCCTTTATCGCCTGTTGTAAAGCCTGCTGGCGTCCTGCGTCGCTCATCCCCTGCTCCTTGGCTGGATTTCCCTATAAGCGTCGCCAGGAAGTATACCACGGGCCTGAAAGGCGTGACAACGCATTTGTGAGCTGGTG
>WFVP01000085.1 GCA_015491595.1 Anaerolineales bacterium | reverse complement strand
GGAGGGAGAGACAGGGAGCCTCGGGACGCGAACGCGTCGGCCGAAGGGGACGGCAGGGACCGCGCGCCGACGGCGGTAGGCGGGTGCCAGGGGCGTGCGCCTTCCACGGCCGAACCCAGGCACCCGGCGGTGAACATCAACACCGCCACCCACACCGTCCATCGAGCGGGTCCGCGCCGTCCCCGTAAAGGCATCCGTTACCCCTCGGCTACGGGATAACCGATATCCGCCAGCACGTTCTTGATGTCGTCTTCCGTGGCCGGCGGCTCGAAGGTCACCGTCACTTGCTTGGTGGCCAAATCCGCGCGCACCGTCAACACCCCCTCCACTTCCTTGAGCTCCGTCTCAATGGCGCGCACGCAGTGCTCGCAAGACATGTCGGGCGTGCGGTACATCACCGTAACGGCCATAACCTCACCTCCTTGGGTTGAGATGGTCTCAATGGCATCATACCTTGAGCCTGCCGCTGGCTCAACAATCTTCGGGGAGACGAGAGCCGTTCCCTTGCGTCGCCGGAGAAAGGAAGGGTCCAAGCCGGACGGAGGGCCTACGAGGGGAAGGGTCAGTCCTGCTTGGGAGGTTCGGATTTGGACGATTCGGAGGAGGCGTCCCAGGACCAGGACATGGGACCCCGCGGAAAGACCAGCGTGTCGTCGGGGTCCATGGCGTAGACCCGGCGGGGTGCGGTGTTGTTCCAAAGGGCGATGGCTTCATCCTTACTGTGGGCCACCCGCGTACGGGCCCCACACCCCCGACACTCGGTCCAATACTGGAGCCGGTCGTCGGTGCGTATCACGTCCACTTCCCGGCTCCCGCAAAACGGGCAGGACAAGAGGAGCATACGGGTTTGCATCGGTTTCCCTCCTCACGGGGTGAAACCCAAGATGGCACATCCCCCGTTAGTATAGCAGAGATTGACGCGGCCTTCCCGCTGGCCTGTTCCCTTCGTGACGGTTTCAGTTGAGTGAGCGCGATATTTGACTCTTGGGAGGACCGGACCTGTGCATTTCTCCCATCTGCAGCGTGCAGGGATGCCCTGCGCTTTCACCGTTGGCCGATATACCTGGTGAGCCCACCCAGCCTGTTCCCCCAGGCGAGGGCATGGGGCTGACCGGGTACAGGACCAAAATTCGCCGACCGCCGTCGGCCATCGGCCGTTTTCGTCCCGTGCCCGGTTCGAACTACCCCATCGTCTTACATCCACACCTGCCCACTCAATTGAAACCGTCTCGTTCCCTTCCCGAAGGGGGCCGCCCGTCCCGGGCCCGGGTCGTTTGGCGCTATAATGAGACCGCGCCACACCGCCGTCTCACTCCCACCCGTAGGAGGCCAATCATGCAGGTGGTCACAACCCTGGAGGAATTGCGTCGTGCCCGTCGCAACCTGGCCGAACCGGTGGGTTTCGTGCCTACCATGGGCTACCTTCACGAGGGCCATCTCTCCCTGGTGCGCATGGCGCGGGAGGAATGCGCTTCGGTGGTGGTGAGCATCTTTGTGAACCCCACCCAGTTCGGACCCCATGAAGACTACCAGCAGTACCCACGGGATATTCCTCGAGACCTGGCCCTGCTGGAAAAGGAAGGAGTCGACCTGGTGTGGACGCCGACGCCGGACATCATGTACCCGGAGGACTTCCAGACCTGGGTGACCGTGGAACAACTGACCGTCCCCCTGGAGGGGAAACACCGACCCGGCCACTTCCGGGGCGTGACCACGGTGGTGACCAAGCTCTTCAACGCGGTTCAGCCCCAACGGGCCTACTTCGGCCAGAAGGACGCCCAACAAGCCCGGGTCATCCAGCAAATGGTGCGGGACTTGAACATGCCCATCGCCATCATCGTAGGACCCACCATTCGGGAGCCCGACGGCCTGGCCCTTTCCAGCCGGAACACCTACCTCAATCCCCAGGAACGTCGGGCTGCCACGGTGCTCTATCGGGCCCTGCAAGCCGCCAAGGACGCTTTCGAGCGGGGCGAGCGGGATGCGGAAACCCTGCGGCGCATCATGCGGGAGGTCCTGACACAGGAGCCCCTGGCCCGGGTGCAGTACGTCTCTTGCGCCCATCCCGACACGCTGGAAGAACTGGAAGGCCCCGTGGAGGCGGCCCTGCTCTCCCTGGCCGTCTTCATCGGGAAGACCCGTCTGATTGACAACATGCTCGTGGGCCTGGGGCGGGATACCTGGCCGCCCTACATCCCCGAGGGCTGACCCAGGAGGCGCCATGTTCCTGGCCATGGACATCGGGAACACCCACATCACCTTCGGGCTGTACCACCAGGGGGAGTGGCGGCACACCTGGCGCTGGTCCACCCGCCGGGAGGCCACCGAGGACGAGCTGGGCCTGGCGCTGGTGCACATGTTCCGGCACCGGGAACTGGACCCCCAGGGCCTGGAGGGCATCGGGCTGGTGTCGGTGGTGCCCACCCTGACCCGCATCGTGGCCCTGGCCTGCCAGCGCTATCTGGGCCGGGAGCCCTTCGTCCTTTCCCGCAACACCCCCTTCGGCCTGGCGTTCGACTACGACCTGGGGCAGCTGGGCTTGGACCGTGTCGCCAACGCAGTGGCCGCCTTCCACTTCTACGGTGGGCCCACCTGCGTGGTGGACATCGGCACCGCCATCACGGTGGACGCGGTGACCCACGACGGTCGTTTTCTGGGCGGGGTCATCGCGCCCGGCCTGGACATGGCGGCCGAAGCCCTCCACGGTCGTACGGCGCAGCTTCCCCTGCTGCGTTTCGAGCACCTGCCGCCCGTGCTGGACCCGGAAGGGATTCCCCTGCTGGGCCACACCACCACCCAGGCCATGCAGGTGGGTCTGCTCCACGGTTTCGCAGGCATGATGCAAACCCTGGTCCGGGGCGTCTGTCGGGCTCTGGAGACGTACAGCGCGAAGGCCGGCGCGGCCCAAACCACCCCCCACGTGGTGGCCACCGGGGGCTGGGCCGGGAAATTCTCCCGCTGGCTGGGCTTCCAGCTGCACCCCCATCTGACCCTGGACGGGGTGCGGGTCCTCTGGGAACGTCAGCGGGGGACATAGGCCACGACGTGGCGGCAGGACCAGGACAAGGCGCCGCGAAAACCCCTATTCCCGGCGGGCCGCCTGGGCCCGCTGGGCCAGGGTCTGCCGCAGGAAACGCACGTCCTGCTCCACGGTAAGCACCGCGCCCAAAAAGAGGATGCCGCCGATGAACCATCCCAGGGTGGAGACGCTCAGGATGGCCGTGCCCATGGAAGTGCGGTCGGCAATCCAACCGGCCAGAGCCGGAGCCGTGGCCGCGCCGAAGTTCTCCACAAAGTACTCCAGGGACTGGGCGGTGCTGCGCACCTCCGGCAGGGTGACATCGTGGATGGTGGCCACCACATTGGGCGCGGCCCAGGGCATCACCAGAGCGGTGAGGAACAGGAGCACCATGAAGCGGGTCTCCTGCCCCAGGGGCGTGCGCATGGTCAACACCAAAAACACCATACCCAGCAGCACCCCGGTCATGGCCACCAGCAAGCGGCCCCGACGGGTACGGGCGAAAAAGACATCCCCCAGATAGCCCCCCAGGAAATAGCCCACCGCGACCAGCAACACCACCGGTCCCATGGTCACCAGGATGGCCTGCTCGTCGTAGCCCCGTTCCCTGGCCAGGTAGTCGAAGAAAAAGTAGGTCAGCACGTTCCAGGGGAACACCCCCGCAAACCCCTGGGCCATGATGAACCACATGGTCTTGCGCCGGAAAATCTCCCGGGCCGCGGCCCAGGAGAATCGGAAGCGAGGCACTTCGCCCAGGGCCTCGAACTCCGGCTCCGCTTCGCCTCGAGCCCGCTCCTTGACCCCCCACCAGATGACGCCGGCCAGCAGCACGCCCAGAAAGCCGGTGAGGAAAAAGACCCTGCGCCATCCGATTTGGGGAGCCAGCGTCAACGCCAGCACCATGCCCACCAGGTATCCCATGGGCTGGGCCAGTTGCAACAGGCCGTAGGCCTTTCCCCGCCGTTCAGGGCCGAAGTAGTCGGACAACAGGGAGTACAGGCCGGGATACGCGGAGTCGTCAATCCCAGTGGTGGCCCGAGCGGCGAGAAAAGTGGGGTAGGTGGGCGCAATCGCGCTGAGCCAGGTGGTGCTGCCCCAGATGAAGGACGCCAGGGCCAGTAGTTTCGGGCGGGTGTACCGGTCGTACAGATAGCCCCACAGGGGGTAGAGGACGGTGCCCACAATCAGCGCGCCGGTGACTACCAGGCCGAACTGGAAGTGGCTCAAGCCAAAAGTCTCGCTGATAGGACCCTTCAGGGGTCCGATGAGCAACTTGTCCGTTTGATGCAGGAGCACGAACAGGAAAAAGATGAACAGGACCCGGAGCTCCAAACCACGAGGCGATGCCATGCTTCTCCTCCTCACACCACGGATAACCCGATTATAATGCCCATGTCCTCCGGACCCCTACGCGGGACCGGTGAGGGTATCGTTGCGGCCATGACCCGTGTCTCAGGACAGAAGGATGGAATCGGATGATGAAGCGCTGGCGAACCCCCCAACGGCTGCTCTCCCTCCTGGCGCTGGCCTTTGCCCTCCTCGCGGGGGTCGGGTTGCGGTTGTACGATTTGACGGACCCGCCCCTGGACTTCTATCCGACCCGCCAGTACCGGAGCCTCATCCTGGCCCGGAGCTTCTACCTCACCTGGCGACCGGGAGCCATCAACCGTCTGGAACAGGAACGACGGGCCGCGGGGAACCGCATCGCCCGCTACGAACCTCCTTTGCTGGAAGCCCTGGTCGCTCGAACGTACGTCCTTTTGGGCGAGGAAAAGCCCTGGGTCATCCGCATCTACAACACGCTGTTCTGGCTCCTGGGCGCCCTGGGCCTGGGCCTGCTGGCCCGTCGCATCCATCCGCATCCGGCGCTTCCCGTCGCGGCCATCGGGTACTGGATGCTCCTGCCCTTCACCGTTCAAGTGACCCGCGCCTTTCTGCCCGACCCCCTCATGACGGTACTCCTGGTCTGGAGCGGTCTGGCCTGGTATCGCTGGGCCCAGGAAGGACGCGGACGGTGGCTGGTGGCCGCCGGCCTGTTGGGGACCGCCGCTGCGGTGGTGAAAATCTACGCCCTGTTCTTCCTCCTGCCCATGGGGCTGGCCCTGGCCTGGTCCCGGCTGCCGCGCGCCAGGCGGCCTCATCCCTGGTGGCTGGCCTGGCTCCTCCCCTCGGGCGTTGCCCTCCCGGTGTACCTGCGCCTCCATTCCCCCGACGACGCCGCGGGCTTCCTGGTCTCCTGGACGCTCAAGCTCAAGCACTGGTGGCTGTCCCCCATGCCCTACGGCGGCTGGTTGGACACCGTGAACAATGCCCTGCACGGAGGGTGGGTGCTGGTCGCCCTGCTGGCCCTGCTCCTCACCGCTCAGCCCAAACCCTACCGAGCCTTCGTGCTGTCCTGGCTCGCGGGGTACGTGCTGTACGGCAGCGTGTTCCTCATCCAGTTCGCGACCCACGCCTACTACCACCTCCCCCTGGTTCCCCTCATCGCCCTGGGGCTGGGACTGGCCCTACGACACCTGACCGAGTTGCTGCCTTCGCAACCCCGCTGGGCACAGGGCGTCGTGCTTCTCCTCCTGTCCACGGCCTGGATTTACCCGGTGGGCATCACCTACTGGCATCTGCGCTCGGTGGACTACCGTCCCAAAGCCGAAGCGTACCGGCGCATCGGACAAAGCCTCCCCCGGGACGGCAAAATCATGGCCCTGACCGAGGGCTATGGATGGCCCCTACTCTACCACGGGGATGTGTTCCACGTCACCCGCTGGCCCACCCAGGCCCATGCCCTGTTATTCGGCACCTGGGACCGGGCCTTTGAGGACGTCTTCCGGGAACGCACCCGGGGATACGACTACTTCCTGGTCACGGATTTCGAGGAATTCTGGCGGCAGGCCCCCCTCCGTCACTACCTCTACGAGCGCTACCCCCTCATCCACCAGGGCGGGGATTACCTGCTCTGGGACCTGCGGCGCCCCAAAGAGTGACATTAACCCGGGAAATGCAGGAGCACCTTCGTTCCCTGGGAAGGCGTTCCCTCCAGGGTCACCCGGCCGCCCAACCGTCGGGCCAGGGCCGCCACCACCGGAGGCAGGGGCATCTCTTCCCTCAACCGCCAGGACGCGTCCGGCCCGTGCATCCCCTGCTCCCACCGACGGAGCTCCTCCGGGGAAAGGGTCCAGCCGCGGTGATGCACCACGAAACGCACCCCGGCCTCCCCTTCCCGTTGCGCCCGCACGATGATGTGGGGTCGGGACCCCCGAAGGCCCAGATGGTAGACCACGTGGAACAACAGGTAGAACAATTCCCCTTCCCGGGAGACCAGGTGCACATCCCGGGGGCGAAGGTGGACCCGAAGCTGCCCCTGGCGTCGACGCAGCCAGGGGCGCAACAGGGCGGCCAGGTCGTACATCAGGCTCCCCACGTCCACCGGGCCCAGGTCCTCGGCGATGGCCGACGCGCCTTCCCGCAGTTCTAAGGCGCCAAGATAGCGCTCGGCCTCCCGCCAGGTCTCCCACAGCCGAAGCAGGTCTTCGGAGGGCGGCCGGCCCTGACGGGCGTGCGTGCGCCACAAGAGGCTCCACTCCCGTCGAGCCTGTTCCACCGAGGGCTGCAGAGCCTGCACCAGCAACCGGAAGAGATGGGTCTGCTTTCGCTGCAGGAGGTCGGCTTCCTCTTTCGCGGCGGCCAGCTGTTGCGTGAGGAAGTACTGGTCTTCGTACAGGCGCGCGGTGTACAGGGCCAGGGCCATGATGTCCGCGGCGGCTTCCATCAGGCGCAGGTGCTCTTCGGTGAAGTGGCCAGCACGTCCGTGGGTCAGGGTGAGCACCGCGAGGGGCGCATCGCCGTAGAAGATGGGCACGCACAGGGCCGCCCGCCATGCCTGCCATCCGCCGGACAGCCAGCGCCGGTCCCGCTGGGTATCCATGACCAAGGCGCCGGAACGGTGCTCCAGGACCCAACCCGCCAGGCCCTCCCGCAGCGCCCGTCGGGTGAACTCCCCCGGAGGGAAGAGCTCGGTGCCGGTAAAGACAGAGTAGGGGGTTCGCTTCTCGTCCACGAGAATCAGCGTCCCCCCTTCGGCCTCCACCATGGCCTGGGTGGTTTGCAGGATGCGGCGCAACACGTCCACCATGCGCATGCGGCCTTCCAGCATGGCCTGGCTCATACGCAACAGGTGCTCGATGAAGTCCGTGTGTTTCCGGAGCTGGCGAATCAACCCTTCGTGTTCGGTCAGGTCCTGGAAGGTGAGCACGCCGTAAGCCGGCTGCTCGTCGGGTGGCACCGTGACGGCGAAGGCCTGAAGCCGCAAAATACGCACCTCGCCGTTCACCGGGTGCTCGTGCATCCGCTCCAGGTACGCGCCGCTCCGCAACCGCTTCACCACCTCATCCCAGGGCCCTATCGCCTGGAGAAAAGCACGGGGCAGCGCCGGAGTCGTCCAGGGCCGGCCGGTGAGGCGTTCCACCGCAGGATTGCCGAAAACCGGCTGCCCGTCGGACAGGCGGAAGATGAGCAGACCGTCAATATCGTGCTCAAACGCCTGGCCCAGGCGGAGACGGTCCTGGAACACGGCCTTGGAGCGCAACATCAAGGTCAGCAGATGCGCGGCCTGGTGAAACACCGCCTGCTGGGCCTGCGTGGGCGCTTCCAGGCTCTCCGTGGCCAGCCACAACAGCCCCTGGGGGTCCGACCCCAAATGCAGGGGAAAGACCCACGAAGCCAGGGGCAGGGGCTCCCGCAGGCAAAAGCGCCCCTCTTGCGGGCCGGCTTCCATGCGGGGGAGACGGGTGCCCGGAATGTACGCCTGAAAGTGTTCCTGGGAGAGTCCCAACGTGGCGAGCAAGCGATAGGCCTGGGCGTCCCCGTCGTAGCCATACAGGGCCACGGCGCGGACCCGGAAGTTCTCCAGCGGTTGAAGGAAAATCTGGAGGGCCTCCTGCAAGGCGGCTTCCAGGGGTTCGGGACGGAAGGTCAGCTCCAGCAGCCGTGAAATCCAGCGGGTCTGTTGCAACCGCAACTGGAGCCGGTCCGTGGCCTCCTGCCGGGACGTCACATCCCGCAGATAAATCAGCTTGGCCAGGGAATCCCCCTGTCCCTGCCAGGGGACGCCCACCAGGCGGACGTGCCAGTAGCGCACGCCCGCGTCCGTTTCCACCCGCACCAGGGTATCCACAGGGCGCGAGGTGGCCGGACGGAGCACCCAGTTGGCCAGCGCTGGAACGTCCTCGAACACCGTAGTGATGGCGACCGACGTCACCAAGGGGTCTTCTGGAAGACGGAACTCCCGACGGGCCTCGGGGTTAGCCCACAACAGTCGGCCCTGGGGGGAGAACACGAAGATGTGGCCCTCCAGCCCGCGCAACAACTGCTCGGCCACGCCCGAAGGCAGCTGGCGCACCCGGGAGCGATGGCTCCACATCCACACCACGCCCAGGACCAGAAGGACCAACGTCCCCAGAAGGTACACGTACTCCATCGTGGCCATGACTTCACGTCACCCCCGCGGAGAGGACCCAACCCGGCACGGCCCCGATGTGCTCCGTCCGGGCGTTGAAAACCCTCCCTGCCTTCACCGGCTCAGGCATCCCTGGAGGGTGGCGAGAGGCCCAGAAGCCGGGCCACCATGCGTTGCAACATCACCAGGGAAACGGGCTTTTCCAGATAGAACTCGAAACCCATGTCCTCGGCCTCGTACCGAAAGCGAGACTCTGCGGTCAGAATCACGACCTGCACTCCCTGCCGTTGAATCTGGTCCCGATGCCGACGCAGGAAAGCCAGGCCGGTGCCGTCGGGAAGTTGCATGTCCACCAGCAACAAGTCGAAGGGGCCCTGGCGCTGCCAGACTTGTTCCGCTTCCTGCAAGGAATACGCGCTGGACACCTGCAACCCCAGGTTTTGCAACGTCTGTCGAAACAAGCGGTGAAGGGCCGGGTCATCTTCCAGGAGAAGGGCCCGAAGGGTCATCTGCGCTGCTCCCGGTTTTTTCGCCATTGTACCATGGGGAGGTGGACACCCGTTGGAAGAGCAAATCGTAGATGGTCCGTCCCTCGGCGCGGGCACGCCGCTCGTACTTGGTGGGCCGGCGCCGGGAGGCGGCCTCGGGATGGAAGTCGCCGGTGGGGGAGAGGTTGACAAATGCGCCCGAGGCGTTCAACACCTCCAGCATGTGTTGGGCGTAATCGGGCCAATCCGTGCTCAGGTGCAACACGCCCCCGGGCTTGAGCTTGCGAGCCAGCAAGGCTACGAAGGGCGGCGAAATCAACCGCCGCTTGTGATGGCGCTTCTTGGGCCAGGGGTCGGGAAAGAAAATCTGCACTTCATCCAAGGCCGCGTCGGGGATGGCCCGCAAGAGAACGTCTCGAGCATCGGCCACATAGACCCGAACGTTGCTCAGGCCGGCCTGATGCAGGGCGCGCAAGAACTTGCCCACCCCCGGCCGATAGACCTCCACGCCGATAAAGTCCTTCTCCGTATGACGCTGGGCCTGCCACAACATGTGCTCCCCATCCCCCATGCCGATTTCCATGACCAGGGGCGCGACGCGACCGAATACCGTCTGGGGGTCCAGGGGTTGCGTGAGGTCTAACCCGTACAGGGGCAGCAACATCTCCAGGGCCCGCTTTTGCGCCGGGGTCATGCGGGTCTCCCGCCGCACATACGTGCGGATGGTCCGCCAG
>WFVP01000084.1 GCA_015491595.1 Anaerolineales bacterium | reverse complement strand
CGTCGAGGTTCCAGGCCCCACAGTCCGAGCAACCCCAGCCCCAGGGCCGTCCATCCCACCCATTGGAAGGCCGATACCAGGGTCTCGGGCGTATAGGGTTCCAACAACCGGCTCAACCCTACCGAAGTGGCGATGATGCCGACAATCATCATGGTCATCATGACGGCCACGGTCCGGCCCCGCGCGCCTGGCTCCGACCGCTCCCCGGCCAGGGCGAAATAGGACACGGTGGAGAAGTTGTAGCCCATGCCCCACGCGCCAAAGGCCAGAAAGGCCAGGAGCCATCCCGTCAAGCCCGCCTCGCGGAGCACAAAGGCAGCACGCGGGGTGCTCATCACCCCCACAACGCAAAGCACCAAACCCAACACGATATACGGGGTGCGTCGGCGTCCCAACAAGGGATGCCGATCCGCATAGGCACCGATGAAGACCTGGATGGGGGAAAGCAGGTAGGGCAGGGAGGCCAACAGCGCCACCAGCGCCGCGGAGAAGCCCAGTTCCTTAATCATGACCCGGTTCAGCGTGCCGTTAATGGGAACCAGGGTCATGGCCACGGCCAGGTGAATCAACCCCAATTGAAAGCGATATCGCGTGGCCATCAACGAGCGCAACCATCCCATGCACACCTCCCCTTCTTTGCCCACTACAAAGCCGGTTTATTTTGACCTTAGTCCCCCGGGAGAGGAGCGTCAACGCAGGTTTCCGTAGATTTCGCCTGGAGCCTGCGGAGGTTTCTCGTTCGCCATTGACAGAACCCCTCCCTTTCGCTACAATGCGGGCGGTCACAGAAGCGAACATGTGCGCCGAAGACCGCAGGGGCCCGGAAGGGCTTAATGCCTCCCTGCCGAGGCGCAAAGGCGGCATCCCCTTCATGGGAAGGGGAAAAGGCGTCTTTGCCCGGCAGGTGGCAAAGACGTTTTTCGTTTGCCACACCGCCCAACAAGGAGGTGCACCTTGGCCATCTCACGAGCACGGAAGAAGGAATTCCTGGAGCAGTACAAGCAGTACCTGGAACAGGCCCAGGGAGCCATCCTGGTGACCTTCCAGGGATTGACGGTGCCCGAAATGGAGGACCTGCGCAAGCGGTTGCGGGAGCAGGGAGCCACTTTCATGGTGGTCAAGAACACCCTGCTACGCATCGCGCTGGAGGAAACGGGATATCCCCTGCCTGACGGTCCGGTGCTGGAAGGCCCGACGGCCGTGGTCTTCACCCTGGAAGACCCGGTTTCCGCGGCCAAGACGGTGATGGACTTCATCAAGGACCATGAAGAGCAACTGAACGTCAAGGCCGGTTACATCGAGCGTCGCGTCATCACGGCCGACGAGGTGAAGCAACTGGCCAATCTGCCGCCCCTGCCCGTGCTGCGGGCCCAGCTCATCGGTCTGCTCATGGCTCCGGCCACCAAGCTGGCCCGCTTGCTCTACGAACCCGGCCGTCAGGTGGCCACGGTCATCAAGGCCTACAGCGAGCAGGGCGCGCAAGGCGAATCCCAGGCTGCTTGAAGCCCATCCATTGCCATTCACTCTATACGAAGGAGGTTGTGAACCATGGCGGATTTGCAAAAACTCGTGGAAGAACTGAGCCAGCTGACGGTGATGGAAGCCGCGGAGCTGGCCAAGATGCTGGAAGAGAAGTGGGGCGTGTCCGCAGCCGCTCCCGTGGCGGTGGCCGCGGTGCCCGGTGCGGGTGCCCCCGGCGCGGCGGAAGAGGCCAAGGAAGAAAAGACGGAATTCGACGTGGTCATCAAGGACGCGGGTCCCAAGAAGATTCAGGTCATCAAGGTCATCCGACAGCTCACCAACCTGGGCCTCAAGGAGGCCAAGCAGGTGGCCGAAACCCCCGGCGCCAAAATCCTCGAGGGCGTGCCCAAGGAGGAAGCCGAGGCGGCCAAGGCCAAACTGGAAGAAGTGGGCGCGGTGGTGGAAATCGTCTGAGCTTCCCCCTGCCCTTCGGCGCACAAGACCCAAAAATAACAGCAGACGGCCCGATGCCGTCTGCTGTTTTATTTCACGGTCTCCAAGTACTTCTTCAACTCGAAAATCCGGTCCCGCAAGGCCGCAGCCTTTTCGAACTCCAGCCGGTCCGCAGCGGCTTTCATCTCGGCCTTGAGGGATTCGATAAGGTGCCGCAGGTCTTCGGGACTCATGGCCTCGGGACGCACATCGTACAAACCGGGCTCCTCGGCCATCGCGGGGGCCCGCGCCGCTTCCCGTTCCAGGGCCACCCGGTCTGTGAGGTCGTACACGGGTTTGACAATGGGTTTCGGCGTGATGCCGTGTTTGCGGTTGTACTCCAGTTGGATACGACGCCGCCGCTCCGTCTCCCGAATGGCCTCCTCCATGGCCGGGGTGATGCGGTCCGCGTACATAATCACCTTGCCGTTCACATGTCGGGCCGCGCGGCCGATGGTCTGGATGAGCGCAGTGGCCGAACGCAAAAAGCCCTCCTTGTCCGCATCCAGGATGGCCACCAGGGAGACCTCGGGCAGGTCCAGGCCCTCCCGTAGCAAGTTGATGCCCACCACCACGTCGTACTTACCCAGGCGCAGGTCCCGCAAAATGCCCACCCGTTCTAAGGTATCGATATCCGAGTGCAGGTAAAAGGCCTTGATGCCCTGCTCCTGCAGGTACTCGGCCAGTTTCTCGGCCATGCGTTTGGTCAGGGTGGTCACCAGAGCCCGCTCCCCTCGAGCCACACGCTGCCGGATTTCCCCGATAAGGTGCTCGATTTGCCCCCGGGTGGGCCGCACCTCGATTTCCGGGTCGGGGATGCCCGTGGGACGAATGAGCTGCTCGACGACCTGCTGGGCCTTGGAAAGTTCATATGGACCGGGGGTGGCGCTGGTGTAAATGGTGTACCCCATGCGCTCTTCGAATTCCTCGAAGGTCAGGGGACGGTTGTCCAGCGCGGAAGGCAGGCGGAAACCGTAATCCACCAGGGTTTGCTTTCGGGTGCGGTCGCCATGGTACATGGCCCGAATTTGGGGGATGGTCATGTGGGACTCGTCGATGATCAGCAGGTACTCGCTGGGCATGTAATCCATCAGGGTCCAGGGCGGCGAACCGGGGGGCCGCTGTTCCAGGTGTCGGGAATAATTCTCGATACCCTTGCAGTAGCCCATTTCCCGCAGCATTTCCAGGTCGAAGCGGGTGCGCTGTTCCAGCCGCTGGGCTTCCAGCAGTTTGCCCTGGGCCTTGAACCAGGCCACCCGTTCCTCCAGTTCCCGCTCGATGTCTTCCAGGGCCTTTTGGAGTTTTTCCTCCTGGGTGAGGTAGTGCTTGGCCGGGAAGATGTCTACGCTCAGGTGCACCGCGCGGCGCTGGCCGCTCACCAAATCGTATTCCACGATGCGCTCTACTTCGTCGCCGAAGAAGGT
>WFVP01000083.1 GCA_015491595.1 Anaerolineales bacterium | reverse complement strand
CCCGAAGCTCAGGGCGAGTTCCCACCAGGGCAACGGGGTAATGGCCAGACGCATGAGCAGGGCCAAAGGCGCGCTCCAGGGGAAGTAACTCAGGGACCGGGGGATCACCCCGTTAGGGTTCAGGAAGAACAGGGAGTTGAAGAAAATGGGGAGCATGGCGGACATGGAGACCAGCACGGAGAACTGCTGGCTCTCCCGGACGGTGGTCCCCAGCGCGCCGAAGCCGGCCATGAGCAGACCGTACATCAAATACCCCAGCACCAACGCGGCCGCGCCCACGGCCAAGAAGGCGGGCTCCCACGACAGCCCCAACACGCTTTCCATGGGCGTCCCCATGGTCCAGGAGCGGAAGCCGAGCAAGGCCAGGGTCCACACGCCCATCTGGGTGAGGCCCAAACCGCTCAGGCCCACCAGTTTCCCCCACAGCAACTCCGTGGCCGTCACCGAGGCCAAAAGCACCTCAATCATGCGGCTTTCCTTCTCCTGGGCCACGCTTTGCAAGAGGTATCCCGAGGAGACGAAAATGCCCACGAAGAAGACGACCGCCAGCATGTACGCGCCCATGAGCTGGCGGCCCTGACGGGCCTGTCCCGAAGACGGCCCCAAGGTGATGGTCTCAATGGGCGGCGGGGTGAGCAATTGTTCCAGTTCCTGGGGCGAAAGTCGGTCCCCGACGAGCAAATAGGCCTTCAGCCGTTGCAACCCCTGGTACAGGGCGGTATCGTGGATGAAGGTCCATCCCCCGGTGGTATAGAGCGTCCAGGGCGTGGCCGCGTCGGGCCCTTCGGGAGGCACCACGAGGAGGGCCAGAAGCTGCCCCTGGAGCACCCGCTCCTGTCCCTGGACTTCATCCTGCACGCGGACAAAGGGCTGCGGCAGCGCCGCGTCGAACCCCTCCGGCAAGACCACGCCGATGGGCTTTTCCATGTCCACGGCGAGATAGTCCCGCCACTGGGGGCGCTCCAGCACCCAGCGCAACACCAGAAGACCCACGCCCACGAGCAGCGGAATGCCGAAGGTCGCGAACAGATATCCCCAACGGCGGACATGACTCCAGTATTCGTACCGGGCGATGTGCCAGACTTTGCGGAAGTTCATGGTTCCCTCTCTCCACAGGTTTTTGGAGTTATCTCGGTGTTCAACGGGCCTCCTGCTGGACCGTTTCCACGGCCTGCAGGAAGATGTCCTCCAGGGTGGGCTCTACGACCTCGAAACGCTCCACCGGAAGCCCCATCTGGGTCAGGGAGGCCAGGAGCTCCCACGGAGCCTGATGACCCTCGGGAATCAACCGCCAGCCGCCGTTCTCCTGCTGGACGGCACGGACGCCGGGCAGGGTGGAGGGCAGAGGAACGTCGCCCGCGACATGAACCCGCACGTCCCCCTTCCGGTAGCGGGCCTTGACCTCGGCCAGGGGGCCTTCCTCCACGATACGGCCCCGATGGATGAGCGCGACATGGTCGGCCAGCGCTTCCACGTGGTGAAGCTGATGGGAACTCAACAGGATGGTGTGCCCTTGGCTCCGCAGTTCCCGTAATAGGTCCTTCACCAATTGCACGTTCACCGGGTCCAGGCCCTGAAAGGGCTCATCGAAGACGATGAGGCGGGGCCGGTGCAACAGGGCCGCAATCAGCTGTACTTTCTGCTGCATGCCATGGGACAGCTCGTCCACATGGCGTCGGGCCCACTCGGCCAGCCCCAGGCGGTCCAGCCAGGCCAGGGCTTCCCGGCGGGCCTCCGCCAGCGACAGCCCCTTCAGGGCCCCCAGGTAGCTCAGGAGCTCCAGCACCCGGGCCTGGCGATACAGGCCCCGGGCTTCGGGCAGGTAACCCACATAGGACCGGGCCTCAATGGGCGAGGTCCCCAGCACGAGCACCTGGCCCTCATCCGCGGGCAGAATGCCCATCAGGATGCGAATCAAGGTCGTTTTGCCCGCACCGTTGGGGCCCAACAAGGCGAAGATGACACCCTCCGGGAGGGAAAAGGAGACCCGCTGCAGCGCCCGGACCGAGCCGTACGTCTTGGAAACGTTTTGGACCACAATGGGTCGAGGGGTCATGACTGCTCCTCCGACGAAGACGTTTGGACGTTCTGCAAGAAGGTCATCATATGCCGACGATACGCTTCAAAGGCCTGTCGCCCCTTTTCCGTCAGGCGACAGATGGTGAGGGGATACTTCCCCCGAAAGGTCTTCTCAATCTCCACGTATCCGGCCTCCTCCAGCTTGCTGAGGTGAGCCGAGAGGTTGCCTTTGGTGAGCTCGGTGACGTGGAGCAGGTAGCGGAAATCCGCCTCCTGGACCACGGCCAGCGTGGCCATGATGGTGAGCCGGGCCGGCGCATGGATGATGGGGTCCACCGGTGCGGGGCCGGGAGGTTGCGCGCGCATCACGACACCTCCTCCGCGAGGGGATGCTGTTTGAGGTAACGGACCAGGGTGAAGGCCCCGCCCAGCGTCATCAGCACCCCCAGCACCAGGAAGGTGATTTCCCCGTAGGTCATGAGCCGCTGGGTGGACGGGGACCATCGCTCCCAGGTCAGATGATACCCCGTCGCCAGGAAAAGGATGACCAGGGAGTAGAACAGGAAACGGGGGCTCCCCATCTGCCAGGCGATGGTCAGCGCCACGAAGAAGAGAATCAGGTGCAGGGCCCACAAACGGAAGGGAAGAAGCGGCTGGGGATGGACGAGGACGATGCCCGTAAGCAGCAGGCCCAGGAGAAGGGTGAAGGCCATCTGTTTGCGTCGTTCCTTCTTGGAAGGCGCCGCGTAGGCCACATATCCTGTCCGGGGGTACGTCACCCGTTGTTTGATGGCGTCAATGATGAAGCGACCCAGGAGCGTTCCCAGCAGGATGACGGCCAGGGACCCGAAGAAGCCTACGGCCATCCACGTGGCCTGTTGCTGCCTTTCCGCCCACTGGGCCAGAAAGCGCAATCCTGTGAACAGGAGAAAGAGGATGCCGGTGTACAGGTCGGGAATGCCATCCTCGACCCAGTATCGCAACGCCCGTCGCCGGGCTTGATGGAGCAAATCCGTCATGATTGTCCTCCAGACTGGTTTGTTTTACAAACTTGTATGCAGTGTACACAAGTTGAGAGAATTGTCAAGGGTCTTTCAGTGAAATTCAGGAGACAGTCGGGACCCTGGCTGCGCCGCCTTACCCGGCCGTTCCGACCTGTTGTCCCAGGTTCCCGCCATCACCGCGAAAGGAGCCATCCCGCCATTTTCCTCAAGGCCGCTTTGCCCTCCTTTTGTGCGGTTCGGGCCATCCCATCCGGCACCTTGAGGGAAGGGGCGTGCTATAATGCCTAAGTGCCGATTTCTCAAGGGAGGCGATGGGCCATGGTCGGGTTTCAGCCTTTTCGTTTAAATGTGGGCTTCATCGCCGCCGAGGATATCGGGTACGAGCGGGAATTCCGCTTTCAGGACCTGGCCTACGTGCGGCTGGAAGATTTGGAGCTCCGGGACGTGGAGGGCTCGGTGACGGTGGTGCGCACGCCCCAAGGCCTGCTCTTTCGCGTCGACCTGCAGGCCACCACGCCCCAGGTATGCGTGCGCTGCCTGAAACCCATCCAACAACCCGTCCGGGCCGTCTTTGAGGAGCTCTATGCCTTTTCCGAAAAGCACGTCACCGAGTCGGGGCTCATGTACCCGGCCACGGGCATCGTGGATTTGGCCCCGCTGGTGCGGGAGTTCATGATTTTGGACATCCCCTTCAATCCCCTGTGCTCTCCCGAGTGCAAAGGGCTGTGTCCGGTGTGCGGGGTGGACCTCAACGTGGAGACCTGCGACCACCAGCAAGCGCCCATCGACCCCCGCTGGACGGCCCTACAGGCGCTGCTCACTTCGACCCAGGGTGAACACGAGGAATGATGGACGGAGCCTCTCCGGGACGAGAAGGACGATGGTGGGCCTGGCAGGCGGCCACAGGGCTGCTCCTGGTTCTCTTCCTGGGGGTGCACTGGGTGGCCCAGCACTACCTCGCGCCGGGCGGCCTGCGCACGTATGACCAGGTGGTGGCCTACCTGCGCCAGCCCGCGGTGGTAGCGCTGGAAGCCCTGTTCCTGCCCACGGTAGTTGTCCACGCGCTACTGGGCATCCGGGCCCTGGCCCTGGACCTGGGCCTTTCCCCCATCAACCTACGACGTCTCACCTGGGTCCTGGCCCTGCTGGGCCTTCTCGCCGTGCTCTACGGGTGGTGGCTCCTGTGGCTGTTGTCCTGAGGCCCTTCTGCGTCCGGAAAACGAAAAGAGGCGGCCATGGGGCCGCCTCTTTTCGTTGCGTTCCTCACGACACCGCGCTGCCCACCGTCTCGGAAGCCGAAGCCTCCCGACGCCAGGGCCAGAAGGCCGGGTCTTCGGTGTAGTGCATCCGTCCATCCGGTCCGGGGCGGTAGCCAAAGGGTCCCTGGGGCACGGCCAGGGACATCTCCAGCGCCCCCTGGTCCATGGCTTCCCAAATCTCCTGGAAGGGCTCCTTCCCCGGCACCCACTTTTCCACGATGATGACGCCGTGGCAGGGGATGATGGTGAAGGCCAGGGTGCGGGGGTCTTCGGGGTCGCGCAGGCACGCCGCCCGCTGGAACGCGGCCTTCACCGCGAGGGCCTGGGCCTCGGAAGCGCAGGTCACGGGATAGTGATGATAGACCTCTTCCAGGGGCACGAACTCCACCCGTTTGGGGTCGTAGGCGGCCACCCCGCGATGCCCATGGAGTTTGGAACGGGTCACTGGCACCTCATGCCCGTTCCAGGAGATGCGGGGCAGTTTCTCGTCCATGCCGTACAGTTCCACCGCTTCGGACGAGGGCGGGTCGTTGGGCAGGCCCTCCACCGGACGGTAATAGGCACCCATACCGTCGGGCCGCACCCCGACGATGACGGCCAGGTCCTTCTCCTCCAGGCTCCCCTTGTGCACGGGTCGGGCGCTGCCCGTCACCGTGGCCACCAGGGCGTCCAGTTGGGGTTCCCAGGTGGCGAAGCAACCCTCGCTGTATTGCTCGGCAATCATGGCCGAGATGATGAGCGCGCCCGGCACGTTGGTGAAATCTGCGATACGCACCATGGGAGAGAAGAAATCCCGCTGGGCGAAGGCCCGGCTGGCCTGCATCATGGCCCTGGGCGCGGTCAGCGCCTCCCAAACCTGCCGAGGGATGGGTTCCCCTTGCATTTGATGTTGGCTCACCGTGCGGGTGCTGGCCACGGTCACCATGCGCAACACGATTTCCTGCAGGAAGTCGGCTTCGTTGCGGAAGGGAATGCGGGGGTAAGCGCCCACCAGGTCGAAAATATAGGCCTCTTGCGGCTGCTCGTCCCCCACCACCAGCAACACGCGGATGGATTTGGCCTGGGTCTGCACCACCCGCTCCAACACCGCGATGGGTCCTCCGCGACGACCTTGCTCCCACAACGCGGGCGCGGCCGAGGGCGCCAACCCCGCGAACTGCAACCGGCTCAGGCCCTCCACACCGTCCGCCAGGGCCTGTTGAATGCGGGCCAGGTCCTCCCGAAAGCGCTGGGGAGACACCGTGACCACCGTCCAGAAATTCGCCACCCGCCGCATGCCATACAGACGGCGGAGGTTGAACAACAGCGCCTCCTTCCAGTACACGTCTTCACCATAAGGCGCGGAAGTGATCACAATGGTCGTATGGCCCGGGCGGGGACGCTCCACCACCCGGTGCCCCAAAGCCTGAAAGGTGCGGGCCAGGCCTTCCATGACCCGCGCGGTCAACGGGGAAGACGCACGAGGCACAAAGGCCACCTCCTGGACTTGCAGCCAGGGGTGAGGGGGATACACACCTTGCGTCATGGTCCTTCCTCCTGGACAGCGGATAAGGGTTCACCCGAGAGACGCAACCACCGCACCGCCCAATCGGCCAGACGGGGGAAAAAGGCCTGGGTCCACCCCAGCAGGCGGGCGTGCCAAGGAACGATGACTTCGGCCCGGTTCCCGCGCACCGCGTCCAGGATGGCCTGGGCCACCTTTTGGGGAGGCATTTTAGCGGAAATCCAGGGCACCCGCAAATGGGCCACCATGTCGGTATCCACCCGGCCGGGGAACACGATGGAGACGCCCACCCCGGTGCCGTGGAGTTCCTGGCGGAGGACGTCCCCCCAGGCGCTCAGAGCCGCCTTCGCGGCCACGTACGGACCGTCGGGGGGGATGCCCTTTTTGGCGTCCATGCTGGTAACCAACACAATGTGGCCTTCCCCCTGGGCCAGCAGATGGGGCAGGGCTTCCAGGACCACCGCCACCGCGCCGTAGAAATTCACCGCAAACGCGCGATGGAAGTCCTCCAGGGTGGTCTCCCGCACCGGTACTTGCACGTACACCCCCGCGTTGGCCACCACCACGTCCAGGCGTCCCCATGTGGCGAGGGCGGTCTCCACCAATCGGCGGACCTCTTCAGGACGACGAACGTCCGCGAGCACGGCACGCACATCCTGCCCCGTCTCCTCCCGGAGGCGCAGGGCTGTTTGATACAGCGGCTCCTCCCGACGGGCGCTGATGAGCACCCGTGCGCCATGCCGGGCGAAGAGGCCAGCCGTTGCCGCCCCAATCCCTCGGGAACCTCCGGTAATCAACACCACACGACCACGAAGGGAGCGCATCCTCGTGCATCCTGAAAGGGGTGTGTAAAAAGTGTACCGAAGGTGGATAAAAAAAGAAAGCCAAAAGGAGGGCGTCCCGAGGGCAGGTTACTCGGCCTGGGTGCGCTGGTGCAGGACTTCCTGGAGACGCTGGTCGAACTTGTAGACGAACTCCTGCACCTCCTTCCGCTCCGGGAACAGCCGGGCCAGCAAACGCAACTGGTGCCGGGCCAGGTGCAGGAAGAAGGGACTGGCCGCGTTCTCCAGAGCCTGTCGCAGGTACTCCTCGGCCCTCTTCATCTTGCCCGCAGCCACATGGTACAGCATAAGGTTGAGCAGGCCCACGGGAGGCACCACCTGCTCCTTCTTCAGCCGAACTTCTCCCAGGCGAATGGCCTCTTTCAGGTCCTTGTCCGCGTCCCGAGAGCGCTTGAGCATCATATAGAGCAATGCCCGGTAGAAGCGGTACCAGTCCTGTTCGGGGTCGCGCTGGACCGCGTCGTTCAGTTCCTCCAAAGCCCGTTCCACCTCACCCCGCAACGCGAGCAACAGGGCGCGGGTGGCCCGGACCCAGGTATACCCCGGCTTCAGGTGCAGGGCCTCCTCAAAATCCTTCAAGGCCCGCTCATCGTCATCCATGAGCATGTAGAGCTCGCCCCGGCGGGCCCGAGCCCACGCGAAATCCGGCTTGAGCTCCAGGGCGCGATTGAAATCCTCCAGCGCCCGATCGAACTCTCCCAGCATCTCATAGGCCAGCGCCCGATTGGCCAGCGCGGAGGTGTTCTCCGGATCCTGCTCCAAGACCTGGTCCAGGGTGCGCACCGCCTCCCGGAACCGGCCCATACGGAACTGCACGTTGCCCAGGCGAGAGAGAACCCACTGGGACGGCCCCAGCTTGCGCAGGGCTTCCTGAAAGTCCTGCAGCGCCTGATGGTCGTACCCCTGAACCCGGTAGACCTCTCCCCGCATGGCCAGGGCCCAGGGACCCACGTCGGTATCGTCCACCGCGCGGTTCAGGTCCGCCAGGGCTTCCGAATAGCGCTTCAGAAGGAAGTGGGTGCAACCCCGAGCGAAATACCCCCAGGCCGTGTTCTGCTGCATCTGAATCAAGGCCGTGAAGTCCTTCAGGGCCTGGATTTCCTGACGGACCAGGAGGGAGACCACGCCGCGGCGCTCCCGGAGCCAGGCCTGCTTGGACTCCAAACGGATGGCCTCCGACAGGTCGGCCAGGGCGTGCTCCGGGTCCCGCAGCAGGAAATACACCAGGCCCCGATAGGCGTACGCCATGGCCCGGGTGTGCCGGGTGATGGGTTCGGGCGCTTCTACCACCAGGGTGAGGGGGTCGATGGCTTCCTGGAAGGTCTCGGTTTCAAAGGCCCGGTAGGCTCGCAGCAGGTTCTGGCCCCACTTGTGCAGGTTCCAGGACTCCACGTCCCATCCCGCGTCCACCAGCGTGGTGGCCCAGCGGTAGGCCCAGTGGACGTCCGTCTCCCAGGCCTCGAAGAAGCCGTCAATGGCCTCGGCCAGGGCTTTGTCCGGCTGCATCACCAGACGGTGGTAGATTTCGTTCAGGAACAGGTCCTGCCACAAGGTGTCGCGCGGGGTGGTCTTGTCAATGAGGCGCTTCCGTCCCTCCTGGTAGTACTGGGAGAGCTGTTCCTGATAGCGGATGAAGCGGGGGAAACTGTAGCTCCGCCAGTATCGCAGCAGGGCCTGCCGCACTTCCCGGTTGAGCACCAGACCCCGGGGGGTGCGGTGCACAAAGCTTTTGGTGAGCAGACGTTCCAGGATGGCTTGGGCCCGCTCCCGGCCCACCAGTTCCTCCAGGACGGCCTCGTCCAGCACCCGGGGCAGGGCGGCGATGAGCAGGTCTTCCACTTCTTCCTGAGGCATCCACTTCATCAGCCGCTCTACGGGCACGCCAGCCATGGAGCCCAGCTGAAGCTCATCCTCGGGCACCTCGTCGGCCAGCGCGGCCACCCACAAGGGACGTCCCTCAGCGACCTTGTGAATGACCTCAATGGCCCGGGGGGAGGAAATCCCGCGCCGGAGCAAGTAGTTCCGGGTCTCCGTCTCGGTGAAGGGTTCGATTTCCAGCCGGGCCATGATGCTCTCGTACGGACCCCAACGCACCCGGTCCAGAGGCTTCTTGGACCCAATCACCCACAGGACGTGGAGGGAGAGGGGACCATACCGGCCTTCCAGCACGTCCTGCAGCCAGG
>WFVP01000082.1 GCA_015491595.1 Anaerolineales bacterium | reverse complement strand
GACTTCCCTGTCTCCAGCAACCTGGCTGGCGATTTTGCGAGGGCACTGGCAAATCGAAAACAGCCTGTTTTATGTCTTGGACCGTACCTGGCGAGAAGATGCCCATGGAGCCCGATTTATTGCCAAGATGCTTCATGTCCTGCGGGTGTGGGTGACGACCTGGCTGCGCCGGGTGGGTTTTCGTTACGTGCCTGATGGCCAGCGCTGTATGGAAGCCCATGACCAGGACCTGCCTCTCTGGCTGCTGTATGGGGTATGGCCTCAATGTGTTAATTCTTGAAAAACGCCTGGTTCAGTGGCATGACTATCTGGACAAAGGCTCTGGCCTGCGCTACAATGGGAAACCGCTGCAAGAAGCCTGAAACCTGGGAGGTGAGCCTTGCCCAATACACGTTCGGCCAAGAAACGGCTTCGCCAAAACGAGAAACGGCGTTTGCGCAACCGCTGGTTCCGGGGTCGAGCCAAGACCTTCATCAAGAAGGCCAAGAAGGCGATGATGGCAGGTGACGCGGAATCCGCGGTGTACTACACCCGTCTGGCCATCAAGGCCCTGGACAAAGCCGCGGCCAAGGGCATCCTGCACAAGCGTAACGTGGCCCGTCGCAAGAGCCGCTTGATGAAGCAGCTCAACGCGTTTTTGAAGCAGCTGCCACCGGAGCAGGTGCCCGAGGAAGTCGCGGCGTAACCCGCTTCCCATCCTCTTGATATTTCTCCCCCAATGGTTTTACGCAGGCGGTCGAGCCGACCCCTGCGTTCTTTTGTGTTTCCCGTTGTCCACGCAACTCATCTTGACCTTAGGGGTTATCTTGCATTAGAATGAGGCCCAGACGTTCGGCTGTAGGGCTTATTCTCGCCTTGGAATTGAGGAAGGCGATATGGAGCAGTTGGCGCAGCAACTTTTTAATGCGTTGCAGTGGGGCAGTTATTACGCCCTCATCGCCCTGGGCTACAGCATGGTCTACAGCATCCTGATGCTCTTCAACTTCGCCCATGGCGACGTGTTCATGGTGGCCACGTACATCGGTTACTTCGTGGCCGTGGGTTTGTTGGGGTTGGCGGCCCTGCAAATCCTTCCCCTGTCCAACGTCGCGATTTTCGTGCTCACCCTGATTTTGACCATGTTCCTGGCCTCCTTCGTGGGCATTGGGGTGGAGCTGGTGGCGTATCGTCCCTTGCGGGACGCCCCCCGGGCTTCGGCGGCCATTACCGGCTTGATGGTGGGTATCTTCATGGAAACCGCGGTGCTGGCGACCTTGGGCGCCAGCCGGAAGGACTTCCCCCTGCTGATTCCGCCCATCACCTTCACCATCGGGCCTGTGCACGTCACCAACCTGAAACTTCTGACCCTGGCCATGGCCTTTGGCCTGATGTTCCTCCTCCACCTGTTCATCTCCCGGACGAAAATCGGCATGGCCATGCGGGCCATGTCCTTCGACTACGCGGTGGTGCCCCTGATGGGCATTCCCATGAACACCATCATCGTGTTCACCTTTGCCCTGGGTTCAGCCCTGGCGGGGGCTGCGGGCATCCTCTTTGGGATGGCGTACCCGGTGCTGGACCCCTACATGGGCGTGCTCATCGGATGGAAAGCCTTCGTGGCCGCCATTCTGGGAGGTCGGGGCTCCATCTTCGGCGCGGTGGTGGGCGGCTTTCTCCTGGGCTTCATCGAAATCCTCGTCGCGGCCACGCTGCCCTCCACCATGCGGGATTTGATTGCCTACAGCATCGTGCTTTTGATTCTGACCTTCCGTCCGTACGGTTTGTTCGGCGAGGAATACAGCGCACGACTGCGCTTGTAAGGTTGGATGCCTATGGGAACGCAAACGGCTCTCTCCCGTGTGACCCTTCCCTGGCGTCGCTGGGTGCACCCGATTGTGGCCTGGTTCCGACAGCACTTCGGGGATGCGCCCTTGGGGAGTTGGTTGTTGGGCGCGGCGGTGGCGACCCTGCTGGAGCGCCTGTTCGGGGCCACCATCGCCTATTACCTGGGTCTGGGTTCGGTGCCGGCCATTTTCGGCCTGTCCATCGTGCTCAAGACCCCGGCCCTGATTCCCTCGGTGCTGGTCTTCGTCCTCCTGATGTACCTCCTGCCCACGCTGCTGGTGGCCAAGTTCACCACGCCCCTCTTCCTGCGTTGGGAGGAGCGCCTGTCCACCCGGGTGTACGTCCTCCTGCACGTCCTGTTCCTGTTCCTCATCCTGTACTTCTGGAGCGAGGTGGACCCCTACCGGCTCCTGGTGCTGCGGTTGTTGGGCATCAACATCCTGCTGACCCTGAGCCTGAACCTGGTCAACGGCTGGATGGGCGAGTTCTCCGTCTCCGTGGCCGGGTTCATGTCCGTGGGCGCTTACGTGTCCTCGGTGTTCATGGTGTGGGGGTTCGTCAACGATGACGTGTTCGGCCCGGCTTTCTTCCCCGAGTCCCTGGCTCCGCTGGCCTTCCCCCTCTCTCTGGTGCTGGCGGGCGCGGTGACCGCGGTCAGCGCCCTGGCCGTGGCCATTCCCTCCTTCCGAACCCGGGGAGACTATCTGGCCATTATTACCCTGGCCTACCTTTTCATTGTCAAAAGCACCTTTGAAAACCTGGACTTCATCGGTGGGCCTCGGGGGTTCATGAATCAACCGGAAGTGGCTTCGTTCACGGTGGTTTTCGTATGGGTGGTTTTGGGTATCTGGGTCATGCACAATTTCGTCACCTCCACCCTGGGCAAGGCCACCAACGCGGTGCGGGACAATGAATCCGCGGCGGAGATGATGACGGTGGACACCCGCCGGGTCAAAGTGGTGGCCTTTCTGACCCATGCCTTCTGGTCGGGGGTGGCGGGTGGCCTGTATGCCCATGTCATCGGGTACATCAACCCCTCCAGCTTTGATTTGCGAAAGTCCGCCGAAATCCTGGGCATGCTCTACCTGGGCGGGTTGAACTCCGTATCGGGCTCCATTTTGGGGCCGGTGCTCTTCATGTTCTTGAGTGAGATCCTGCGGCCCTTCCAGCTGGCCAAGTGGCTGGTCATTCCGGTCATCCTGATTTACGCCATGGTTCGTCGGCCGCGGGGCTTGATGGGCTTCCAGGAGCTCCGCGTGCCCTTCCTGGTACGACGCCGCCAGGCGCAAGAGGAGGCAAGGGCGCATGCCGTTGCTGGAGATTAAACACCTCACCCATTGGTTTGGCGGCCTGCGGGCCGTGCATGACTTCAACCTCAAGATGGAGCCCGGGGAAATTCGGGGGCTCATCGGCCCCAACGGTGCTGGAAAGACCACGGTGTTCAACCTGGTCACGGGCTTCTACAAGCCCACCGAAGGGCGCATTATCTTCATGGGCAAGGACATCACGGGGAAGCGGCCCCATGAAATCGCCCGCATGGGCATTGGCCGCACTTTCCAGAACCTGCGCCTCTGGACCCATCTGACGGCCCTGGACAACATCAAAGTGGCCTTCTACAGCCAGATTCGTTACGGTCTGGTGGGGGCCTTCTTCAACACCCGGGCTCGACGCGAGGAAGAGGAACGCATCGACCATGAGGCCCGCAATCTGATGAAGATGCTGGGCATCGATCAGTACGCGAACTGGGTGGTGAGTGGACTGCCTTACGGTATCCAACGCAAGGTG
>WFVP01000081.1 GCA_015491595.1 Anaerolineales bacterium | reverse complement strand
GGATTGGCCACCACCACGGAAATCTTTCCTTCCAGGCGAATGGGCGCGCCCGACAAATCCGTAACCACCGCGCCAGCCTCTTGGGCAATGAGGCTCGCGGCGGCCACGTCCCAGGGGTTGAGGCGAAGTTCCCAGAAGCCGTCGGCCCGCCCGGCAGCCACGTAACAGATGTCCATGGCCGCCGACCCCAAACGGCGGACGCCCCGGGTGCGCACCGCGAAAGCCGAGAAGTGGTCAAGATTGTTATCCGGGTTCGTCCAGGCATCGTAAGGGAACCCGGTGATGAGCAGACTGTCGGCCAGTTTCTGGGTTTCGGAAACCCGAATCGGGCGTCCGTTGAGCCAAGCGCCCTTGCCTCGCTCCGCAGCGAAGAGCTCGTCTTGCATCGGGTCGTAGACCACACCCAGGCGCACTCCCTCTTCGTCGGCGAAGGCCAGGCACACGGTGAAGATAGGGATACCGTGAGCGAAATTCACCGTGCCGTCCAGAGGGTCCACGTACCAGCGGGGACCGGTCATGTCCCCATGCACCCCCGTCTCCTCGGCCACGATGGCGTGCCCTGGGAATAGCCGACGAATCTGGTCCAGCAGGAAAGCTTCCGCTTCCTGGTCCGTCTCCGTGACCAGGTCAATCCAATGGGATTTGTGCTCGATACGATGACGGCGGCCAAAGCCCATACGCAGGATGACGCCTGCCTGCCGGGCCAATCGCTCTACGTCGCGCAACGTTGGAGTCTTCATGGCTCCCATGCGTCGCCCATTCCCAGGTTTACTCGTACACCGGCTCCAACCAGTGGCGATACTTGGGGTGCTTGCCCCGTACCACCTGTTGGAAGAGTTCCCGCAATTGTGCGGTGATGGGACCCATCTTGCCCTCGCCAATGGGTCGATGGTCCACACGGGTGACCGCCGTAACCTGGGCCGCAGTTCCCGTCAGGAAAAGCTCATCGCAAATGAAGATTTCCGTCCGGTCAATGGGCCGCTCCACCACCGGTAGCCCCAGTTCCTCCCGAGCCAGCTGGATAATCGTGCGTCGAGTAATGCCCTCCAGGATGTTATCCGTCACCGGCGGGGTAATGAGCACCCCGTCCCGCACGATGAAGATGTTCTCCGCACTGCCCTCCGACACGTGTCCATCCTGGGTGAGAACCAGGGCTTCGTCAAAACCGGCCAGTTCGGCGTCGCTCTTAATCAGGGCGGTGTTCACATACGCACCGGCAATTTTGCCGCGTGGGGGAATCATGTTGTCGTCAATGCGACGCCAACTGGAGAAGGTCACGTGCGCGTTGGTATCGTTGGTGACGTAGGTCCCGAAAGGCACCGAGACCATCGTGAGTTCGGGATGCAGGCCGTGAAGCCGCACGCCGATAACCTCATCGGACAGATAGAGCAACGGACGGATGTACACATCAGTGCGGTGCCCTTCGGCCCGGAGCAAATCCTTCGTGATTTGCACCAGGTCCTCAATCGTGTAGGAAACTTCCATGCGCAAAATCTTGGCCGAGAGCAGGAAACGCTTGTAATGGTCCCGAGGGCGGAAGATGAAGAGCTGCTCTTCCTCCTCGTTCCAGTAGCCTCGCAAGCCACCGAAGACCGCGGTCCCGTAATGCAAGGCGTGGGTCAGCACACCCACCTTAGCCTCGCTGTACGGCACGATACGACCCTTGAAATAGGCAAATTTGGGCAGTGTCGCCATGGGAAACCTCCTGTCCGGGGTTGACCATGTTTGATTATAACCCTATCCCGGACTCCTCAGGTCCATACGGACCGAAGGACCCACGCGTTTTTCATGTTCGAACAGAGGCTGTTGCAAAGACGCATGTCCGCGTTGTTGGAGTAGGCCTGACCAGGCGGCTGACGGCCAGCAGCCGACCGCCGTCGGCGAATTTGGGTCTCGCGCCCGGTTAGGACTGCCTGCACCCTTGTCCTATACACGAAAGAACGGGTATTTTGTCCGCCAGGACAAACAAGCGGAACCCGAAGCGTCAATGATTAGAAGTTGAAAAACGCCTGCCGAAGGACCAGCCTTTTGTCCAAATTCCTGTCCGAACCGCCGTGAGAAAGCGTTGACAGGACCTGTCATGCGGATTAGCATGGCCTTCGGAACCCTTGCTCAGCATGGACGTTTGGGAAAACACAGGCATGTCTGTCTTCCGTGCTTCATTGCCTCCCGTATCCCATCGGCACCAAGGGGCGCGTCTGTTTCTGCAAACCGTGGTGGGACGGGCCTATCCCCGTCTTATTGGTCTGACGCGGGAACGGGGATGGCTCCTCATCGACATTGCCCTGCCCCTGCTGGCCGTGGCGGCGTACGTCTTCGTGTACCGGGCCCTCCACGCGCCTGAGGACTACATCGGTTTCGTCATCCTGGGCGGGGCCATGACGGCCTTCTGGCTCAACGTTCTGTGGGGCATGGCCTCTCAACTCTTCTGGGAGAAGCAAAGTGGAAACCTGCCCCTCTTCATCCTCTCTCCCGCGCCCCTGATGGGCATCCTCCTGGGTATGGCGCTGGGAGGTATGGTCTCCAGCGGAGTCCGCGCCCTGGTCATCCTGGTGCTGGGGAGCTGGATTTTCAACGTTGCGTTTCAGGTACAGCAATGGGCGCTGCTCTTCGGCGTGTTCCTGCTCACCCTGGCAGCCCTGTACGGCTTGGGCATGGTCTTCGCTTCTGTGTTCTTGTTCTCCACCCGGGAAGCATGGCATTGGGCTTCCCTGGCCCAGGAACCCATCTACCTGCTCTCCGGTCTGTACTATCCCATCAAGGTCTTCCCCTACTGGCTCGCCGTGGCCGCGTCCTTCATCCCCCTAGCCCTGGGCATGGACGCCATGCGGCAGCTCACCCTTCCCCAGGGGGCAATCTACGGATTTCTGCCCGTCACGCTGGAATTGGTGCTGCTCCTGGGGCTGACGGCTCTGTTCCTGGCCCTGGCCCGGGTCATGCTGGGGCTTTTGGAACGGAAAGCCCGCGAGGAAGCCCGCCTGACAGAGCGGCTGCAGTAGCCTCCCCTACGTGTATAACCAGCGATACCAGAACCACGCCAACTGCAAAGCCCAGCGGTGGTGAGGATTGTCAAAGCGGTAGCCCGTCAGCTGGGCCACCCGTTGCAGCCGCTGGCGCAGGGTGTTGCGGTGGATGAACAAAGCCCGGGCAGCTTGCGCCAAATTGGGGTACAAGAAAAGGGCCTCCAGGGAGCGCATCAAGGCCTCTCGTTCGGGATGGCCCATGATGGGTCCCAGCACCCGATGAACCAGAGCCCGGGCCTCTTCGGGATGGGTGCGCTCCAGCATCCACAAGTAGGGCAGGGCTTCGCCTTCCAGCAAGCCGGAGAGCACGGTGAGTCGCCGCGCGATTTCCAGAATCGTCCCCGCTTTCTGAAAAGCATGGGGCCACTCCGTCCAGGCATACGGCCGGGTCAGGGCCCAGTAAAAGCGAGGCTCCCACAAGCGAACGAGGCGCTGCCGCCACTCCTCGCCCCGCTCGGGGTCCGGGTCGTCGGCCACCAGGGCCGCCAGCTCGCCCGGGCGCATCGCGGCGACCACGCTTTCCGGCGGCCCCGGAAGCATCTGCTTGAGGGCCTGAAGCACTACCGTGGCCTTGGGGGTCACAATACGCAGCACCCGATAGGAGCGGGTCACGCTCAAGCCCACGGACTCCACCGCCAAGCGCAAATTCCCCAAATTCCCTCCTTCTCCCATGAGCAGCATCCAGAACAGGGTCCGGGGATGTACCTCGCCCACGGGTTGCATCAGCGCCTGGAGCAGGTGGCGGTACACCGTGCTCAGGGTGTGCGGGGTCTGCACCCACACCACCGGAACCTGGTCGGGGGGATCCAGGGGTCGCTCTTTGCCGATGAGCACCAGAGCCTGCGCTCCCTGGGCCAGGGCTTCCCGCCACACCCGAGGGTCGCTGCGGGTCTCCGCAAGAAACACGTCCCCTGGCTCCACCAGGTGGGGCGCGACGCTTACCCAGGACACCTCCACAGGCCGCGAGGCCGGCACCAACCAGGTGTAGGGAGAAACGAACACCCGGCGTAACAGGTCTTCCAGTTGCACCCATCCCTCCTTATGGCAAAGGGCGGGCGATGTCGACGACACACCCGCCCTGGTGAACCCCTGTCACCGCGTCTCCAAAGGGAGGGGAAGAACCCTGCGTCCGTGGGCTCAGGACTTCCCGCGCAACTCCTCCAGGCGCTTTTGCCACTTGTCCACGAGGCGGCGATAGGTTTCCTCGCTGATTTGCCCCGTGGCCAGCTGCATATCCAGCGCGTCCAGGAGGGCCTGGATTTCTTCCGGCGTTTGGGGAGGCCGGGCCGGCGTCCCGGCCTGAGGCGAGGAGGGTTGCGAGGGTTGCGTGGCCGTACCCATGGCGCCCAACAACATCTGGGCCATGCCCAGGCCCATACCCATGCCGGCGCCCATACCTACACCTGTACCCGCGGCACCTTCGCCGCCCTGCTCCGCGGCCTTCTCCAGCGCCCGCGCGGCCTTCCACTGGAGATACCGGTTCATGTCCCCAATGGCGCCCATGGCCGCCCGCTCGCTGATGGCCTTCTCCGTCTCCTCATCGGGAGTGATGGCCACGATGCGCACTTCCTTGAGATGGATGCCCCGCCGCCGGAAATCGTCCGACACCCGAGCCCGCACGCCCGCGCTCAACTCATCATAGAGGGCCGGCAGGTCGAACAGGCTTACCCGGGTCTCCCCCAACAAATCCAGGAACCGGCTCACCACCGTCTGCCGCAAGTAGTCCTCGATGCGGTCTGTGGTGTATAAACCCTGCTGTCCGACGATGTTCTCCACGAACAACTGGGGGTTTTCGATTTGGTAGGCGTACAACCCCCGAGCCCGCAGCCGTACCAGACCCAGCTCCGGGTCCCGGAAGGGAATGGGCTGGGGCGTACCGAACTTGCGGTCGGGGAACTCCCGCAAATTCACGAAGAAGACTTCGGCCGTAAAGGGAGAGCGCCCGTCGAACAGGGGGCCCAGAAACTCGATGAGGATGGGAATGTTCGCCGTGGTCAGCGTGTGCCGTCCCGGACCGAAGACGTCCAGGGCCTTGCCGTCCCGGAAGAACACCGCCGCCTGACTCTCCCGCACGATGAGTTGCGAACCCAGACGAAAGTCGCCGGGACCCGAAGGCGGCACGCGAACGACCAAATCCTCCGGCCCCATGGTGGGCGCTTCAATCACAT
>WFVP01000080.1 GCA_015491595.1 Anaerolineales bacterium | reverse complement strand
GGTGGACGCCCGTGGTGCCCGTGCGGCCGGGACCCGTGATTTACGCGCCCCGGGTGCTCTCCCCGCCCACCATTGACGGCGATTTGGGCGAATGGTCCTTCATGACCCCCATTTCCATCAACAACATCACCTACGGCACCGGGGCCTATCGGGGGCCCCAGGACCTCAGCGGCCTCCTCTACGTGGCCTGGGACGATACCCATCTCTACCTGGCCTTCCAGGTCACCGATGACCAGTTCGTGCAACAGGCCTCCGGGCGCTATCTGTATCGGGGGGACAGCACCGAAATCTTGGTCGACACCAATCTGTTGGGCGACCAGAACGCGCGGGTTCTAAACCTGGATGACTACCAGTTGGGCTTCTCCCCGGGCAATCCGGTGGGCCAGAACCCGGAGGTCTGGCTCTGGTATCCCCGGAGTATGGAGCGCCGGGCGACGGAGGTGCGCATCGCGGCCCTGCCCTGGGCCCACGGGTATCAAATCGAGGTGGCCGTGCCCTGGAGCACTCTGGGGGTGTATCCTCAGGCGGGGTTGCGGTTGGGGTTCAACGCAGCCATCTCCGACAACGACGCGCCGGGGACCCAGGTGCAGCAATCCATGGCCTCCACCAGTCCCTTCCGCCGGTTGACGAATCCCACCACGTGGGGAGAACTGGTCCTGCTGCCGTAGGGTCCTGATGGATCGGCCCGTCCGAGGCAAAGGGGGCGGGAAAGCCGTCTCACGACACGCAACGAGGGACCTTCTGGTTCGAACAAAGGGCTTTTCAGGGGGAGGGGGTCCGTTTTCGCGCCTCTTTGACCACCTGCCACAGCCGCAGCCAGTCCTCCAGGCCCAGGTCTTCCGGACGGGTCTGGGGGGCGATGCCTGCGCGTTCCAGCAGCACGCGCGCGGCCTCCTTGCCGCCTAAGGCGGAGGCCAGGGTGTTGACCAGTTGCTTGCGTCGCTGCCCGAAGGCAGTCCGGGCCAGTTGGAGGAAGTCCGGGATGTCTTCCTCGGGAAGCCGGGGTTCGGGATACACCTCAACCCGAACCAGGCCCGAAGCCACCTGCGGCTTGGGCACGAAGGCACCCGAGGGCACGGTAAAGAGCATCTCAGGCACCCCATAGAGCTGGACCACCAGCCCCAACAGGTTCATGGCCCCCGGTCCTGCGGTGATGCGTTCGGCCACTTCCTTCTGCACCAGAATCACCAGGCGTTGCGGCCGGGGCCCTTCCTGCAAGAGTTTGTGGATGACGGGCGAGGTGATGACGTAGGGCAGGTTCCCCACGGCCAGATAAGGTTCGTCGCCCACCAGTTCCCTCAAGTTCAGGTCCAGAAAATCCGCGAAAACCAGTTGGATGTTGGGGTACTCCTCGGTCTGGTGGGTGAGGAGCAATCGCAGCCGGGGGTCCACCTCCACCGCGATGACCCGCCGGGCCCGCTGGGCCAGGGGCACCGTCAGGTTCCCGATGCCCGCGCCGATTTCCAGCACCGTGTCTTGCGGGGCGATGGTCGCGGCGTCCACGATGCGCTCCAGCAAGCGGGCATCGGCCAGGAAGTGTTGGCCCAGGCGCTTGTCGGGCCGGAGGCCATATTGGCGCAACAAGGCGCGTACTTGGCCCTTCATGGCGGGAGAATCCACAGAATGCGGTCGGGGGGAGGCGGCGGGGCCAGGAAGTACAGGGTGGTCCACTGATGCCACGACTCGTAGTCCTCTTCCGAGAACCCCAGGTCGATCCACAGGCGGTCCCCCAGTCCTCCTCCCACATCGGCAATGATGCCGAACCCGTATCCCGGCACGTAGACCCGCATCCCCTTCATGTATTTGTACCAGGAGAGGCGCACCGCGATGATGCCCTTACGCAGCCGCTCGCCGCTGGCTGTGATGTCGTCGCATGGCCCTCCCGGACCGTAGACCCGGCACGGCGAGTAGGAGGTGGCGTACACCCGCACGGCCCGCCAGTACTGGATGGGACCGTCGGGGGTCTCCAGGGTCTGGATGGTGATTTTCGTGCCGTACCCGATGATGCGCGGCTTCGGCGGCTGGAGCACCCATTCGCCCAGGGGGATTCGGTCCACTTCCTCTCCGTCTTCGTACCGCACCAGCACCTCTTTGGCCTTGATGCCCACGGTGCCGGGG
>WFVP01000079.1 GCA_015491595.1 Anaerolineales bacterium | reverse complement strand
GGCGTGGGTGGGGTCGTCGCTGTTGGCCAGGGACTGAGCCGACCCGGCCAGGTAGTTCAGGTAATAGGTGGTGTAACCGTGGCCGGACACCACGGGATGGTAGCCTTCGGGAACCAGGACCAGGTCGTTGTTCCGTGCCAGGATGAGTTCGTCCAGCGAACCGTCCCCGGTGTACACCCGCTGGTAGGCGAACCCTTCGGGACGGTCGATTTTGTAGAAGTAGATTTCCTCCAGGTCGGCCTCCAGAAGGTGCCCCTGGGAGTCCTCGCGATGTTCGTCGTGCTTGTGGGGAGGATAGGAACTCCAGTTGCCCGGGGGCGTATAGACCTCCACCACCACCAGGCGATGGCAGTCGAAGCCGGGAGGGATAATGTTGTTAATCTGCCGGGTCGCATTGCCCGCTCCCCGAATCTCCACCGTCACCTCATGGGGGCGAATCCAGCGGGGGGGATGGTCCTCGTTCGTGGCCACCCAACCGTACGCGATGTCCACAGGCGTGAGGGCTTCCACGCGAAAACGGGTATGGCGGGAAAGGTAGAAGGCATGGGGCAGGCCCTGGAAGACGTTTTCCCGCTCACCGATGCCTTCCCAGAGGGTGCCGTCGCCCAGGCGAACCGTCACCCGACCGCCCAAAAGGACGAAGGCGTATTCGTGTTCCCCCGTCTCGCCCTCCCAGACTTGGCCTGGTGCCATCCTGCGGGCCGCGAAATGGAGCAGTTCCCATCCGGCTTCCTGGGGCGTGACCCGAATGTATTCCTCCTGACCGTCACGAGGGGGAATGAGCAACGGAGATTGCCGGGCGGGCATGATTTCACCTCCCATGAGGGAATGCAAGGTTCGGTATAATTGTACCCCAAGCCCGCATGGGAAACCGTCCGCGTATACGCGTAGTCGACGTGGTGGAAGGAGCGGCTTATGACTCCCGTTTGGACCTTCTGGAAACGCATTTCCCCCCGCAAACGGCGGACGTGGCGGGAATGGCTCACGGCGTACGCCTTCCTCTCCCCGGCCTTGCTGCTCATCGGCCTCTTCGGCATCTGGCCGGTGTTGTTCGCGGTGTACGTGAGCCTGCATAAGTGGCGCATCCGCCGCGGGGATTTCGTGGGCATGACCCATTACTTCAAAGCCGTAGATGTCTTCGGCTTCTTCCTGTTCGCCCTCACCGGCGTGGCTTTTCTGGCCGCGGGCGTGTTGTTGCTGCGGCGGTATTGGTGGCGGGAGCACACGGGTACGGCTCGCGGATGGGTGTTGGCCCCGACCTGGAGCTGGGCGGCGGCGGCTTGGGCCCTGGCAGGGTACGGGGTGGCCGTCCTGCCCCACGTGCTGGACATCGCGCAAAAGGCCGTGGGCAAACGCCCCACGGTGGCCATGTTCCGCCAATGGTTGTGGGAGGCCCTGACCTCCCCGTCGGTGACCCCCTGGTTCAGCGCGGCGGTGTGGTTGGCCCTGGTGGGCCTGGGCGTGTCTCTGGTCCTGCGGTACGGACGCCCCCAGGTCTTGCGCCAGGGGGGAGCCGCGCTGGCCTGGAGCGCTCTGGGGTGGTGGTTCCTGGGTATCGGTTTGTTGACCCTCGCCTTTAGCGTGGCCGAGCTGTTGCGCTGGCATCAGGCGCTCATGGCCGAGGACGCCTCCCGCAACTTCCTGGCCCAGGCGTTTTCCATCATCGCCGGGGCAGTGGCCCTGGGCCTTTCGTGGAAGTTGTGGAAAGGCGCGGTGGATAGCGAATCTACCCGGGGCTTCCTGGGAAAGGCCCTGGCGGCCCTCCTCTTCATGATTGGCGCGTGGATTCTCCTCATGGAGGTCCCGCCTGCCATTCGGGCGGGGGACAAGGACGTGTGGGAAGGGCTGCTCATCACCACGTACTACGCCCTGGGAACGGTGCCCTTCCAGCTGACCATTGCCCTGTTCCTGGCCCTCCTGCTGTATCAGAACTTGCCGGGCAAGGAAATGTTCCGGGTCATCTACTTCCTCCCTTACGTGACGCCCACGGTGGCCAGCGCCGCGGTGTTCCGGCTTCTGTTCTCCCCGCGTCCCACGGCGCCGGTGAACACCCTGCTGGCCCGTTTGGGCCTGCCGGCTCAACGGTGGCTCATGGAGCCCCGGGGAATCGGCCAGCTTCTGGGCGAGGCCCTGGGGCTGCAAGTACCTTCCTGGTTGCACGGCCCCAGCCTGGCCCTGGTGGTCATCATGATTTACTCCATCTGGGTCTTCGTGGGTTACGACATCGTCATCTATCTGGCCGGCCTGGGGAACATTCCCACGGAACTGAAGGAGGCGGCGGCCATCGACGGCGCCACCGGCTGGCAGATTTTCCGTCACGTGACCCTGCCCCTGCTATCTCCGACCATTTACTTCCTGAGCCTCATCGCGGTCATTGGGACCTTCAAGGCGTTCAACCACATCTACGTGATGCGGGAAGCCGGTGCCCAGGGTACGGTGGATACCCTGAGTCTGGTGATTTTCGACGAGTTCTTCGTCAAGACCCGCTTTGGCTATGCCTCGGCCCTGGCCTTCGTGCTGTTCGCGGTCATCCTGAGTCTGACCTACATCAACCGTAAGGTGCAGGAAAGCTGGGTTTTCTACCAGTAAACCCCTCGTCCCAGGGCCTGGGTGGGGGACGTGGAAAAGGTGGTCTCAGGAAGGTCGCCCGGGCGCGTTTCCGGCAGGCGCAAGGAGGGAGTATGAACACCAAGAGCCTTCGTTTCGGATTGCGGGTCGGATGGGTCCTTTTTTTGTTGGCTCTGGTCGCCTGTCAGTCTCCGCTGGCCGCTCCGGTGCCGACGGCGACGTCCGGCCCAGAGGGTCAGGCGACCGCGGGACCCGTGGCGCCTCCAGTGGTGGCCACGCCCACGCCCCGCCCCCTCACGCAAGTGACCTTCCGGGTGCATCTCCCCGAGAACACTCCCATTCATCAGGGG
>WFVP01000078.1 GCA_015491595.1 Anaerolineales bacterium | reverse complement strand
CCCTATCGCCCCACCCCTCAGGTGGCGACGTCCGTCTAAAGGAAGGCTTCCGGCCCCGGGTCCGAAACGTGGCTGGGCCCGGGGCGCGTCCCCTTCCGTCCCGGGGCTTTTCTGCCTTCCCCTATCGAGTTTGCCCCTTGCCTCTCGCGTATCTTTCCCGCCGCCTTGCCGTCTTAAGGTCGAGGCGCTCCCGCGGTCGTGCAGAAAAGGACCGGGAAGCGCGCCACTCTACCCGTGTAAGGAGACGACCGAGGTCCCATGCGAGACGGACAGCGCGCCTGGGGATGCCTGGGCATCCTGGTCGGCATCCTGGCCGTAATTGGATTATTGGCCTGGCGGGGTCCCCGCCTGTTCAGCCCCGGGCCATTGAGTGCACAACAGGTGCGAGGCATCCCCTTGGGCGGCGTATCCTCCCATGCCCAGCTGGAAGACGAGTGCCGCGCCTGCCACGTGCCCCTGCAGACCCAAGGTCGCCTGTGTCTGCGCTGCCACCAGGACATCTGGAAGGAGCTTCAGCAACCCGAAGCTCTGCACGCGCGCCTGACGGAACCCCTGAACTGCCGGGCCTGCCATCCCGACCATCGGGGACGGGATGCCGACCTCCTGCAGCTCGCGCGGGAGCAGTTCGACCACGAGGTGACCGCCTTCTCCCTGCAGAAGCACGCCTTTCGCTACGACCTCACGGCCATGGTGTGCGAGGACTGCCACGACCGGTGGCCGGTGGACGACCGGGCGCCCCTCCTGGAGCGTTGCTACCAGTGCCACTTCCAGGCCGACCCCGCGTTCATGACCCAGCACGTGCAGGCCTTCCACCCCCGCTGCCTGGAATGCCATGACGGCACGGGTCAGCTCACCGCTTTCGACCACACCCAAACGGCCTTCCCGCTGGAAGGAAAGCACCAGCAGGTGGCTTGTGAAGCCTGCCACCGCCAGGGACGTTTCCAGGGCATCTCCACCGCCTGCCAGGCCTGCCACCAGGAGCCCTCCGTCCACCAGGGCTTGTTCGCTTCCTCCTGCGAGGACTGCCACACCCCCCAGGGCTGGACGCCGGCCCTCTGGCAGGGACAGCCCTTCGACCACGCGCGGCAGACGGGCTTCAGCCTGGCACGCCATCGGCAGGACCCGGACACCGGGGAAGCCATCACTTGCATCCAATGTCACACCTCGGGGGACTTCAACGCCTTCCAACTGCGCACCTGCCGTCAATGCCATCGCCGGCGCAATCCCGACTTCATGAACCGCCACCTGGTCCGGTACGGAGCCAATTGCCTTCAGTGCCACGATGGCGCGGACCGGATGCAGGGCTTCGACCACGCCCAGGTCTTCCCATTGGAAGGCGCCCACAGCGCCCTGAAATGCGCCGCGTGTCACCCGCAGTATCGCTTTCGGGGCACGCCGAACGCCTGCCGCGCCTGCCATGAGGAACCGGAGTTCCACCGGGGATTGTTCGGCCAGCAATGCCAGTACTGCCACAGTCCCCAGGCCTGGGCCTCGGCCGCGCTGCGCCTGCACCCCTTCCCCCTGGAGCACGGCGCTGCCGCGCCCTCGGAATGCGCCCTGTGCCACCTGGGCAACCGATACGAACGGTACACCTGTTACGGATGCCACGAGCATCGTCCGGGGGACATCTTGCGCCTCCACCAGGCGGCCGGCATTACCCCGGTGCAACTGCCCCAGTGCGCGGCCTGCCACCCCACCGGCCGTGTGTCCTCCCCTTAAAAACGCCGGCGAGGCGGATGAACCGCCCCGCCCCTTGCCTGTCCAAGTCCTTTGGAGGCCGGACTCACGCCCGCACTTCCTGGCGCTGGAACATGATGTAGGCCAGCGCGAAGAGGACCAGCGTTGCGGCAATCAAACCGGTGAGGTGGGGCCAGATGAGCAGTACGCTCTGGGACAGCGGAAGCGGCTGCCCCAACAGGGCGCCTTCCAGCTGGAAGGGCAGCACGATGCTCAGGGAGCGCACCTCCGGCCGCAACATGGCCACCAGGATTTCCGCATACAGCTGACCCGGCGCCACGCGACGCAAGGCCAGTTGCCACCGGGCCTGGGCCAGGAGCTCCTCGGGCAGGCCCACCCGAATGGGCGCGATGATGGAGGCCAGCGACGTGGCGACCATCCCCCAGAAAACGGTGAAGAACAACCACAGGGCAATGGAAGCCAGCGCCGCCGTCGCGGGCTGCCGGAAGCGCACCGAGAAGAGCAACGCCACGGCCATCCACACCCCGCCGTAGAACACCGTGGCCACCAACAACCACAGGGCGCGCCCCACCTCTTCACTCGTGGGCGGCACACCCAACTGGATGACGCCCAACCCAAAGATGAGCAACCAAATCGCCGCGTAGATGAGGAACTGGGTGAACAAACCGGCCAGGAACTTCCCCATGAGCAGGGCGTCCCGATAAATGGGCTGGGACAGCACCCGGGCCAGGGTGTGCTGGTTAAACTCGCTGTTCACCGCATCGAAGGCCAGGGCAATGGCAATCAAGGGCACCAGGAAGCCCAGGAAATCCACGAAGGAGGGGAAGGGCTCCTGGGCCACGGCGAACAACTTCAGGAACAGGTACTTGGGCTCCAGGCTGGCCACGGAACGAATCGCGGACGCCGCGCTGTAAACCGTCCCGATGGCCGTCAGCGCGATGAGGAATTCCAGGATGTGCATCCGGGTACTGCTGAGATGGTCGGCCATCTCCTTGGCCACCACAGCCCAGAGACCGGTCCAGGGAGAGCCTTCCCGCTGTACCCGCGTTGCCCGTGCCACGGTCATGGCAGTCCTCCTCCGCACAGGTTGCGAACGCCACGGCCTTCCGTCAGGGTCCGACGACCCCGATGAACGCGAGGCGTCCTCCCGACGACTTCACTCCTGCGCTTCGCCAGCCGTCTGGAAGTAGTGGGTGTAGATGTCGTCCAGACTGGGCAGCTCCACGTCCAGGCGCAACAGACGGCCGCCGTTTTGCACCACAGCCGCGGCCACCTCCGGCCGCACGTCCTGCAGGCTCTTCACCCAAAGGGTGCGGTCGTCCAGCACCTCCACGTCCTGCACGTGCTTCAAGCCCCGCAAGGGCTCGGCCAGACGCTGGGCATCCTCCGCCACCTCGACGATGACGTAGTGGGAGGTACCCAACACCTGCCGGCCCAGTTCTTCCACCGTGCCCTCCAGGGCCTTCTTGCCCTTGTGAAAGAGCCCGACCCGGTCGCATACCGCCTGCACCTGATGCAACAGGTGGGAAGCCAGCAGGATGGTTTTGCCTTCCTTCTTGAGGGTGCGAATCAAATCCAGGAACTCCCGGGCGGATTCCGGGTCCAGGCCCTGGGTGGGCTCGTCCATGATGATGACCCGGGGTTGCTTGATGAGCACGTCGGCCACGCCCAAACGCTGCCGCATCCCCCGGGAGAAGGTGCGCACCGGCCGATGGGCCACCTCGCTCAGGCCCACCCAGGCCAGAGCCTCGTCCACCCGACGATAGGCTTCCCGGCGGGGGATGCCGTTCAGCTTGGCCGTGTACATCAGATTCTCCCAGGCCGTCAGGTCATCGTAGAACCCCACCCGGTCCGGGATGTAACCCACCTGGGCCTTGACCCGCAACGGGTACCGACGGGGGTCCCAGCCCACCACCCGCACCGAGCCCGAGGTAGGCTCCGTCAATCCCAAAAGCATGAGGATGGTGGTGGTCTTCCCCGAACCGTTGGGCCCCAGAAGGCCGTAGACCTCGCCTTCGTACACCCGCAGGTTGAGGCGGTCCACCGCCACCAAACCGTTGTACACCTTGGTCAGGTCTCGGGTTTCAATGACCGCGTCTTTCTTGGCCATAGGCCCACCTCCAAAGGAGGGCTTGGAGGAAGGGGGCGCTCCCATCCCGGGGAACGCCCCCACGCGAGACTACCGTCGGCCGTAGTACGCCACCGCGCCGGCCACCACCAGCACGGCCACGGCGATGATGCCCAGGCCCACCAGGCCCCACAGGGTGGACGTGGTCACCGTCACCCGGAAGTCCACCTCAGACCGGGGGCCCTCCTCGCTGGTGGCCCGGAGGGTGACCAGGTAGTCGCCCGCGATGGCCTTGGCCGCGGGCTTCACCTTCACCGTGACCTCGACCTTCTCGCCCGTGGGCAGCTGCTGCAGCACCTCGGGGTCGAAGCTCACCTTCCACTGGGAAGGCGCGTCCGCGAAGAAGCGCACGTTGTGCGCCGGCGCGGTGCCCGTGTTCTCGATAATCACCTTGAAGGTGGTCTCCTCGCCCGCGCGCGCCTCGCCCGAGAGCCGACCCGTGGGGGTCGTCAGACGCAAAGTAGGCTGACCGGTGATGACCACCACCACTTCCCCTTCCGCCTGGAGGTCGCTGCCCTGAACCGTGATGCGGATGGGGTACTCACCCGCATCCACTTCCACGATGGGCTTCACCTCCAGGTCGATGCGCTTGGAGCCGTTGGCATCCACGGGAATGGAGGTGATTTCCTTGCCGAGGGAGAGGAAGCGGGTCAGGAAATAGGGCGGCGCATCGGCTTGCAGGCTCACGGTGATTTCCTGATCGCTCTCGTTCTTGATGGTCAGGCCGAAGCGGAAGTTGGTGTTGGGACTGCCCTTGAGGGTGGGCAGGTCCACTTTGAGTTCCAGTTTCGGCGGGGTCTTTTCCTTGATGGTGATGGTCAGGGGGAAGCGGGCCTCGCCGTACTCGCCTTTGGCCACCACCTCAAAGGTGTAATCGCCGGCCGCCGTCTCCTTGGCCGGGGTGACCTGCAGCCGTAGGTTCAGGCTGTCATCGGGAAGGGCATAGACGGCCCGCACCGTGCGAACGCCGCCGCGAAATTCGTATTCCCACCCTTCCGGCAGGTCGGCCACTTCCAACTGCACCTTTTGGGCTTTCGTCACCTTGAGGGTGAGGTCAAAGGTGGCTTTCTCGTCCACACCGATGACCATCTCGGGGTAGGTGGCATAGATGGTGACCGGGTCCTCCGGCGCTTCCACAATCACCGGGGTGGGCGTGGGCTCCTGAGCCCATGCGGGTTGGGTCGCCACCAGGGCCAGCCCCAAGCCCAGAAGCAGGACGACACCCCACAGCAACGTTTTTTGGCCCATTGCTCACCTCCATCACCGTAGGAGTTGGCGAAGGCGTTTGGAAAACCAATGTACAACGATAAAGGGAATTGGCGACAGCGTCAATAAGCGTTTTGTAAGAGTTCGCGGGGAAAAGGACACCCATAGAGGGCGTTTCGAGGGACCCCGGACCGTGTTTCCCTCATCCCAGGTCCGGGAACAGCAGGCGCACCAGGCCGTAGAGCAGGGGACCGGCCCACAACCAGGAATCAATGCGGTCGAACACTCCACCGTGGCCAGGGAGCAGGTGGCCCGAATCTTTGACCCCTGCCTGGCGCTTGAACAGGCTCTGGCCCAAGTCGCCCAAGGGGGTGAGGAGGGAAAGGTAAAGGCCCGTGGCCATACCCGCCAGGGGGGAGAAGGCGGGAGGGGCCCAGCCCCATTGCTGGGCCAGCCACGTCCAGAGTCCCGCCGCCAAGGTCCCCGACACCAGATGTCCGGCGAAGCCTTCCCAGGATTTCTTGGGGCTCACCCGGGGGGACATGCGGTGCCGTCCCCAGGCCGTGCCCACGAAGTACGCGCCGCTGTCCCCGCTCCACACGGTGAACAGGGCCAGAAGCATCCAGAACCAGCCGTGGGGCAGATTGCGCAGGGCCAGGAGCAGGCCGCCCAATCCACCCA
Source organism: Anaerolineales bacterium (assembly GCA_015491595.1). Classification (GTDB taxonomy): domain Bacteria; phylum Chloroflexota; class Anaerolineae; order Anaerolineales; family DRMV01; genus S139-71. Next base: position 1,982 of record WFVP01000078.1, on the reverse strand, counting down.
GGTAGACCACGCCACCCAGCGCGGCCACGAAGGCCGAAGCCTCCTGCCCACCGGAGCGTTCGTACCGCACCACATGCCAGGCCAGGAGGAGCATGACCCAGGCCACCAACACGGCCCAGGCCCGCGCGTCGGGTCCCCAGACATACAGGGCCGTGCTCAGAGCCGCCACGCCCGCGAGGGAAGCCCCGCGGGCCGGATGCCAGCCCTGATGCTCCCACAACTTGAGGTATTCGTGGGCCGCCAGCAGCAACATCCCCTGGCCCACGAACCAAAAAACCCAGCCGCCCACCCAGAGGACGGCCAGGCCCAAAGGCAACAAAACGGCCGCCACGAAGACCCGTTGACGCAACATGGGCTTATCTCACCGGCTCCTCCACAGGCTCCACCCGGCCAAACCGCCGCTGGCGCCGGGCGTATTCCTCCAGGGCCTTGCGCAACTCCTCCTTGTCGAAATCCGGCCAGTACACCGGCGTGAAGTACCACTCGGCATAAGCGCTCTGCCAAAGGAGGAAATTGCTCATGCGATACTCGCCCGACGTGCGAATGATGAGGTCCGGGTCGGGCAGGCCCGCGGTGTACAGGTATTGGGCCACCCGTTCTTCGGTGACCTCCTCCGGAGACAGACCATCCCGCATCATCTTGCGAATGGCCTGCACGATTTCGTCCCGACCTCCGTAATTGAGGGCCACGTTGAGGACCAGCCGGGTGTTGTTCCGGGTGAGTTCCACGGCTTCCCGGAGCTTCTTTTGAAGCTCCGGCCGAATTCCCTCCATCTTGCCCAGATGGCGAATCTGGACCCCCTGTTCGTGCAACTTGGGCACTTCCCGGTCGATGACCTCCTCCATGATGTCCATGAGGCCCTCGACCTCGTCCCGGGGACGGGCCCAGTTCTCGGTGGAAAAGGCGTAGATGGTGAGGTACTGGATGCCGAATTCCACGCAGGCTTCAATGATGCGTCGCAGGTTTTCCGTTCCCGCGCGATGCCCGGCCAGGCGCGGCAACCCCCGCTCCCGGGCCCATCGCCCGTTTCCGTCCATGATGATGGCGACGTGGCGGGGAATCTTGGGAAGAGAAAGCCCTTGCTTGTCGCTCATTGCTCCATGATTTCCCGTTCTTTGCGGGCGCCCACCTCGTTGACCTGTTCGATGTACTTCTCCGTCATCTCGTTCATCTTCTTCTCGGCCCGCAGGCGCTCATCTTCGGAAATCATCTTCTCGTCTTCCAGCTCTCGCAGGTCCTTGATGGCGTCACGTCGTACGTTGCGAATGGCCACGCGCGCGTTCTCCACCCGCTGCGCCACGATGCGCACCAGTTCGCGACGACGTTCCTCGGTCAACGGGGGCAGCACCAGGCGAATTTGCTTCCCGTCGTTGGTCGGGTTGATGCCCAGGTCCGAGGTCAGAATGGCTCGCTCAATCTGCGGCACGATTTTCGGGTCAAAGGGCTTGATGAGCAACATCCGGGGTTCAGGTGCCGTAATCGCGGCCAGTTGAATCAACGGTGTCGGTACGCCGTAATAGTCGATGGTCAGGTGTTCCACCAAAGCCGGGGTTGCGCGGCCGGTGCGCAACTTTTTCAGTTCCTCCTCCAGAACACGAACCGCGGCCTTCATGCGCTCTTCGGCATCCCGCAGAATCTCATCAATCATGGCCGGCCTCCTTCGCAAAATGAGTGCGATAACATTGTATCACAAGGGCAAGAGAAGGGCTTTGACGATGCCGTGGCCACCCCTGCCGGGCGGATTTCGCTTACACTCCTCTTTCGGAAATTTGGTAGGATGGAAAGCAAGCGCAGAGGAGCCATGGTGCCGACCAAACAAACCGCGCCATCCCCGAATCCCGAACGCACGTTGACCCCGCGCCAGCGGGAAATTCTGCGGCTGGTGCTCCAGGAGTACATTCGCACCGGGCACCCGGTGGGCTCTCAGGCCCTGGTAGACCGTTACCGCCTGCCTTACAGTTCGGCCACGGTGCGCAACGAGT
>WFVP01000077.1 GCA_015491595.1 Anaerolineales bacterium | reverse complement strand
ATAATGGGCCAGCGCGAAGGCCGCCAGTGGGATGGTGACCAGTTGCACGGCCAGAATGAGCACCACAATGGCAATGGTGTTGCGATAGTACACCCCAAAGGGGGCCAGTTCAAAGGCCTGGATGTAGTTTTCCAGGGTGAGACGGCTGCCGAACCAAACGTCCCCCCGGCCCAGGGGTTCGTTTAGGGGGCGGAAGGACACCACAATGGTCCACAGGATGGGCGTGGCCCACATCAGGGCCAGGAGCGCGGTGAACAGCGTCAGGCTGTGGTGAAGGACCTGTCGTCGCAGGTATCCGGACTTCATGCGCCCCTCCGTTCGGAAAACAGCACGTTGGCAATGGTGATGCTCAGGAGAATGACGATGAGCACCACCGTCAACGTGGACGCCATGCCCACGTTCTGGTCTTCAAAGCGCACCTGCCAGAGGTAATACATGAGCACGGTGCTGGCCCGACTGGGCCCCCCTTGGGTGAGGACGAAGATGTGGTCGACCATTTGGAAGGCGTTGAGGATGGCGATAGTGGAGACGAACAGGGTGATGCGGCGGAGCAAAGGGAAGGTGATTTTCCACATCTGAGTCCACCATCCCGCGCCGTCTAAAGCCGCGGCCTCGAACACATCTTGAGGCAAGTTCTGCAATCCGGCCAGGTAGAAAATCATGAGATACCCGGCGTTTTTCCAGACCGCGACAATCATGACGGCCAGAAGAGCCAGGCGAGGGTTGCCCAGCCAGTTTTGCGGCCCCCGGTATCCCAGCCAGGTCAGGGCGGTGTTGAAGAGGCCGTAATCCGGGGTGAAGAAGAAGAGCCACACCGTAGCCGCGCTGACCATGGGGAGGATAGTGGGATGGAAGAAGCCCAGGCGCGCCAGGCCGATGCCCCGCACCGCCCGGTTCACCAGCAGGGCGAACACAAAGGCCAGGACGATGCTGGTGGGTACTGTGCCCAGCACGTAAATCAGCGTGTTGCGCATGACCTCGTGGAAGACGGAACTGGTAAAGAGTTGGCGGTAATTTTCCAGCCCCACGAAGGTCGGGGTGCGAAACTTGGCGATGTTCAGGTATTGGCGGAAGAAACTGGTGTACAGGGCCAGTAAGGTGGGCCAGGCCGTGAAGACCAGGACCACCGCCAGGGTAGGCAGAAGCAGCAGATAGGGCAACCAGATAGGGCCTTGATACCCCCGTTCGTCCGCGGGAATGAGACGACGCCACATGGGGACACCCTCATGCAAAAGGCCGGGACCGCCCGCGAAAAAGGCGGTCCCGGCCGTCGGGGGTTACGGATTGCGGAAGATGGCCAGGGCTTCGTCGGCCTCTTTCTGCGCCTGCTTCATGGCCTCTTCGGGGGTCATCTCCCCGTTGTACGCGGCCTGCAGGTAGTTGTGGAAGATGTTGCGGACCTGCCCCAGGTTCATGGTGGACAGTTCAGCGCCCGCGTATTGAAGCATATCCCGCAACACCGCGGCCTGAGGCACTTCCTGGATATATGCCTTCATGGCCTCGGTTTCGTACGCGCTCTGGCGTACCGCGATATACCCGGTCTGGATGCTGAAGTCCGCGGCGTATTCGGGTTGGGTGATGAACTGGATGAACTTCCAGGCCGCCTCTTGCTCCTCAGGGGAGACGCCCTTGAGGATGTAGAAGTTGCCGCCACCGGTAACCGTGGCATAGGTGCCGGGCTCCTTACCGGGCACGGCCATCACGCCCACCTTGAAGTCGGCCTGCTCCAGGATGCCCCGGAGGCTGCCGCTGGAGTGCACAATCATCGCGGCCGCGCCTTTGGCGAAGTCGGCGGGCGCGGTGCCCCAGTTCTTCTGGACGCCCGGCGGCATGGCCCCGTACTTGGCCGAAAGGTCAATGTAGAACTGGACGGCTTCAATCACCCGGGGGTCATCGAAGACCACCTCGGTAGGGGACTTCACGATGTTCTGGCCGTTGCCAATGGCCAGGGGTTGGAACAGCCAGTAGGGCCAGCCCGAAGGCCAGAGGATGCCCCAGCGCTCGTCGGGGATGGTCAGCTTCTGGGCAGCCTCTGCCAGGGCCTGCCAGCTGTCGGGCGGCTCCAGGCCTTCCTGCTCGAACAGGTCCGCGTTGTAGTACAGGGTCACCACACTGCGCTGGAAGGGGATGCTCCAAATCTTGCCGTCGTAACGGGAATTGGCCAGGAACGCGGGGAAGAAATCGTC
>WFVP01000076.1 GCA_015491595.1 Anaerolineales bacterium | reverse complement strand
AATAGGCGTCGCGCAATTCCCGAATCTGTCGGCCGGCAGGCATTTCCCAGAGGAGGATGCGAGGGTCTTCCCCGCCCGCGGCCAAATAGCGTCCGTCATGGGAAAAGGCGACAGCCGCGGTTTCATTGTCACGATAAGGACCGGAAAGGACATGAACCGTGGTCCCCGAAGGCACTTCCCAGACCCGGACAGTACGGTCTCCAGCCACGGAAGCCAGGTACCGGCCATCGGGCGAAAAGGCCAGTTGCTGCACCGCCGCGCGATGTCCTTGCAAGCGGAGGGCTTCCTGGCCTGTGGTGGCCTCCCAAAGGGCCACGGTCGTGCCATAAGAAACGGCCAGGTAGCGTCCGTCAGGGGAAAAGGCCAGTCCGCCTATGGAGCGTTGCAGACGACGTTCGTACAACAACCGGCCTTCGGGGAGGCGCCACACTTTGACCCGACCGGGCCTGTCGTCGCGATTATAAGGACGATCGCCAGCGGCCAGAAGGGTGCCGTTCGGCGAGAAAGCCAGTTGGCGTACCTGACCTGAATGCCGGCCCAAATCCTGTAATCGCGCGCCCGACGCAGCATCCCACAGGCGCACGCGACCCTGTTCGTCACCTGTGGCGATGTACGTTTGCGACGCGGCTACACCCGTGACCCAGGTGCCATGCCCGGGAAGGGTTTGGAGTAAACGTCCATCGGAGACGCTGTAAATATAGGCCGTCCCATCATCCGTAGCCGCGACCAATCGCTGTCCGTCGGGGGTAAAGGCGATGGCATTCACCCAGGCAGGTACGTCTATGGTGCGCAGCACCCGGCCTGATTCATCAAAGAAGACCAAGCCCAAAGTGGTGGAAACGACCAGGAGAGGCTCCCGGGGAGACCAGGCCAGATCGGTCACAGAACCTTTTCCCCACACAGCCAGGGGTTGAATACGGCCCACATTGGACGCGGAAAGCAGCGCCAGGGCAGGTGCCCTCGCGGTGGATGTGGGCGACGCGGTCGTCGGGGATGGCAGGAGCGTGGGGGACCCTGTTGGTGATGCGACCGGGATAAAGTCAGAGCCGGTTGCAACAGGGCGGACCCGGGCCGTGGCCGTTCCCGTTGGGGCTGCACCCAGAGAGCCCCAAAAAAGCCGGCGTCCGGGACGGCTGAGCGCGAACAGGCCGCCAGCCACCAAACAGGCTATGAAAAGGAGGAACACCATCAGCACGGGAACCCACGGACGGATATGGGGAGCTACGGGAATCGTGGCGGGTTTGGTCCCAGAAGGATAGGCGGTTTGCGTCTGCGGTACCTCGTCGAGCAGGTCTGAAAAGGTCGAAGGGATTTCGCTCGCAGACATCGGAGGCGTGGACCATGGGCGGGCTGGGGTTTTCGCTACGGCATCCTCGCCAGAAATGTCCAGGGTTTCCATAGTTGAGGGCCCCAGGGAATCTTCTGTTGTGGTATAGGCCGCGGTCTCCGCCCTGGCGTCACGCAGTCGTTGGGCCAGTTCCGCGCCGTCCCAGGGGCGTTCCTGGGGATTGGGGGCCAGCATGCGGGCCAGGAGGTCGTCCAGCCACGGGGGCACATCGGGTCGGAGTTGTGAAACCCGGGTCCCGGGTCGGAGGTGCTTGTAGTTCCTCAGGGTCAGGGCCTCGAACAGGGTCACGCCCAGGCTGTAAATGTCCGAGGCCGGGGGCAGGTATCCCCGGGCCGTTTCCTGCTCCGGGCTCATGTACTCGGGCGTGCCGGGATGCCTGGGCGCCGTGTCGCCCAGTTCGGTGCGGCGGGTAATGCCATGGGGCATCTGCACGACGCCCAGGTCGGAAATTCTGGCCCGGTCTTGTTCGTCGTAAAGGATGTTGGAGGGTTTGATGTCCCGGTGCACCAGTTCGGCCCGGTGGAGGGCGGCCAGGCCCAGGGCGGCGTGGAATGCGGTGCGCACCACAAGGTCCACGGGCAGGCCGGGCAAGCCCTTTTGTCGGGCTTCCCGGATGCGGTCCTTGAGGGAGCCGTGGGGCATGTATTCCATGACCAGCACGAGCAGGCCCTGTTCCCGGTCCCATTCGAAGTCGTACACTCGGACGAGGTGGAGTTCTTGGGAGAAACGGGCGCCCAGTTGAGCCTCCAGTTGAAAACGCCGGGCCACCTGATGGAGCACGCCGGTGGTGATGCGTCCGCCTCGGGTGAGTACCTTGAGGGCGCGTGGGGCCTGCAGATGCAAGTGGGTGGCCAGGTAGACCTCGGCGAAGCCGCCCCTGCCCAGGAGGCGTTCGATGCGGTATTTGCCAAAAAGAACCGTGCCCGGGGGAAACGGCGCCATGACCGCCTCCTTCGCTGAACTCACCCGTGCAGGCCATAGGCCTTGAGCAAAAGGGCCAGGAAATAAGCGGCCAGGGCCAGGACCACCAAGGCCAGAATCAGCTTCTCCTGCCAGGGCGCAGGACCGACATGGATGGCCGGTCGGGTCACCCAAGGGCTCCAATTGGAAGCGCGGCCCTGGGCGTTCACGTGTCGAATCCGGGCCTTTTGGGCCCAGGCTGGGGCCACGACCTGGGTCTCTGGCGTACTCCAGAAGGCTTCCCGGGAGCCGGACTGCCAGTTCACCTGGGTATAGCTCCCCGCACCCTCTCGGGGCCAGGAGAGCACCCCTTCCGCGGAAAAGCGCGGTGATGTTGGTGTTACAGGTCCTTCTAACCATGTCAGCTCTGAGGCCCACTGGGGCTGGGTCCATCGGATTTCCAGATAGCCCTGGTCGTCGCTTAAAGGCGATTGCCAGTCCTGTGTGGCCAGTTCCTGGATATGTTCGAGGGTCCAGGGCAGGGCCACCTCGTCGAGGGAAAAGAGGCCATCGCTGTACAGCACCGCGCCCTGCCACAGCCAGGTTCCGTTTTCGTCCCGCAAAGCCGAATGCCACACATAAGGGGCCGCTGTGAACCCCCGGGCCGTTGACCAACGCAAGGTTTCGTCTATGGGGGCCCGATGCTCACGCCCTTGTGCGCTCCAAATGCGGCTGCGGAGGTTTCCTCCGTGGAGAAGCAAAAGGTGGCCCTGGGGGACTTGGGGTCCGGGCAGGTCCACTCGCAATCCAGCAAACATGGTTTCGCTTCCCAGACGGCGCTTTTCTTCTAACACACGGCGCACCATGTCCGGCAAGGCTTCAGGAAGGCGCAATCCGGCATAGCGCTCTTGAATGCCGCGGGCCAGGGCCTGACCCCATGCCAAGAGCGCGTCCTTGTCCGGAATCTGGCCAGGGGGTAGGTCTCGCAAGTAGGTGACCAGGGCTTCGGCCAAAATCCAGGCCGCAAAATCGCCGAAAAAGGACTGGCTGACCCCGTCGCACACCACCAGAATGTACGTGTTGCCCTCGTGCCACAGAGCCAGGGCATCCTGGCTGCGCTGGCCTTTCGTTTGGCTATCCCGGGATGGACGTCCATACGCCACCACAGGAACGGGCCAGGGAAGCCGGGACCAGGGCCAAGGCTCGTAGGGTTGCAAAAGGATGGTCATGGCGGGTCTTCTCCTGAAGGATGGTTTCCTGGCCGGGTTCACGCTTGACAAGCAGATGACTGTCTTGATGCTCGAGTTTTTGGAATTTTACTGCTGTATTTGGGTGCCGGTTGCCGCGCTCATCTGGAAACCGAAGCGAATAAATTCCGGGGTATGTCCGGGGAAAAGCATGTAAGACCCTTCGTCCAGATTGGCGTTCATGAATTCCCGCAGGAATTTGCGATAGGTTTCGGGAATGGGCGAGGACATGGCTCGTAGTTTGCGGGCATACGGGTCCTCCAGGGGCGTATCCAACTGGATACCTCGCCATTCCCGGGGGCGGCGTACCATGCGGGCAAATGTGTCAGAAATGTAAATGTTTTGCAAAAGCACATATCCGTCGGCCACGCGCAAATGCATAAGCAGGCGGGCCAGGGGCTCGGGGTCGGGGCCGGTGTATTCCCCGTCGGTCAGATGGGTAATAAGGGGAGCGGGGCAGTGGTACAAACGAGAAAGCCATTGTTGCAGTACCCGGGCGGCCTGGTAGAAGGCCCGGGCTGTTTCCGTACCCTGCTGGGTGCGAATGACTTTGAGGCGTT
>WFVP01000075.1 GCA_015491595.1 Anaerolineales bacterium | reverse complement strand
GTACCACAGCTGATGGTTGGTGGCATCCACCACCCAAACGCCTCCCATCGCATCCACGGCCACACCGTTCACCAGCCCCATGTCCCCTTCACCCCACCAGTAGAGCAATTCCCCTTGCGGGGAGAACACGGCCACCCGGTTGAGCATGGGCACCGAAGCGTAGACGCGGCCCTGGGCGTCCACCGCCAAATAGGGTTTGTTCTCCAGGTACTCGTCATCCCAACCCGGCACGTCCCACATGTGGGAAAAAACGTACAACCCCTGACCCAGGGGCAGGAAGGCCTGGATGCGGGCGTTCCAGGTATCGGCCACGTACAACGTCCCGTCGGGCCCCACCGCCAGACCCACAGGCTCGTCGAACTGTCCGGGACCCGTCCCGCCGCCACCAATCTGCTCCACGAACTCCCCTTCAGGGGTGAACACCAGCAGCCGTTTGTTCCCCGTGTCGCTGACGATGACGTAACCTTCCTGGTCGATGACCACGTCGCGAGGACCCCAGAAGCTCAAGGGGTCCTCGCCCTGCCCGAAATAGCCCCATTCCCGCAGGAAATCGCCCTCGGGGGTGAAGACCTGAATCCGGTGGTTCCAGGTATCGGCCACGTACACGCGGCCCTCCGCGTCTACCGCAATGCCCCAGGGCTCGTTGAACGTCCCGGGGAGGGGCGTTTCCACCATCTCCTGCGGCGAGGGATTGCCCCACACATGGAGGACCTGACCATCGGGCGTCAGGTGCTGGATGCGGTGGTTGAAGGTATCGGCCACGTACAACGTGCCGTCCGGAGCCAGGGCCACGTCTCGAGGACCCTGGAACAGCCCGGGGGCGGTGCCCAATCCGCCCAGCACCCGCTCGGGTACCAAGGGGCGCTCCTTCCCCTCGTAAATGTCTTCGGGAGAGGGCTCCAACAGGACCTCGCCCTCGACGGCGAACTCCCACATCCGGGCAGCCACGTCCTTGCGGACGTACATGCGCATTCGGTCCGCGGGCGTCCACTTGGCCAGGGAGAGGTCCTTCCCTGTGACCTTGGCGTATTCGGTGAAATCCCGGTGCAGCCAGATGCGCCACAGGGCATAGCGCATGGCCGGGTCCTTCAAGGCGTTTCGGATTTTCTCCCAGGTGAGCCCCCGGTAGATGTCCTCGTGGGGCCAGACCATGCGAATGTACTCGAAGGAGTAGAAGTCGTCCCCCAAAAAGTTTTCCACCTGGGTCCAGTTCTTCACCCCGGCGAGGACCACGGGCACCTCGCGCAACTCTCGGCTGGGGGAAGCCGCGTAGTAACGGGCCTGGGGGTAGTTGCGCAGATACCAGGAGAAGGGCCAGGACACCGCGTCGTCGTAGGCCACGGGCATGGCGTCCTTGTTGTCGTACAGGCGCTCGGCGATGGCCTCGATTTGGTTCATGACCACCCGCACGCCGTGGGCCGAGTGGGCGTACACCAGGAACTCGTTGGCCTGGTCGTAGTTCACATACGTGGCCTGGTACGCCGTGTGCCAGGTGAAGGCGGCCAGCACGCCGAAGACGGCCACCGCGCCCCAGCGCCAGAGCACGGCCCAGGACCAGACGCGAGACGTGGCCAGGAAGACCGCCAGGGCCACCAGAGCAATCAACAGGTTGGTGACGAAATCCGCGGTGGCCATCAAACCCGCCAGGGTCTGGTCCTCAAAGGGCGGCTTGGCCGGGAAGTAGAGCGCCCGGCCCATTTGAGGCGCGGCGAGCAGGAAGGTCAGCCCGGCCACGAAGGTCACCCAACCCTTGCGATGCCAGAAGTCCCGCCAGGAAAGGCCTTCGAAGATGTCCTGGAACCACCAGCCGGTAAGCAAAATCATGGGCAGGGCGATGTGCACGGTGAGCCAGGGCATCTTTTCCCCCGCCACCGTGTAGGCCACGATGGAGGTCAGGCTCCAGAAGAAAAGGAAAGCGAAGGCCAGGGAACGGGACGTCGGAAGCGGCACGGCGTCTCCGTCCTCCTGGAGGATATCCAACGGCAGGGTTCCCTGCTGGATTGGCGGCGTTGCCTGAGGACGCATCCATCGCGCCAGACGACGCAGCCCCTGGTGCAACCCGGCCAGGAGCATGGCCAGGAAGGGCAGGTACTCGTAGATGGGAATCTGGACCACCAGGTAGTAGTACCAGGGCTGGTTCCCGCGACGCACGCCTTGCTGTTCCAGCCAGTATCCCAGGGAACCCAACAAGCCCGAGATGAAGCCCGGACCGTTGGTGAACACCGTGGTGTAGAGCACGGTGAAGACCACCCAGAACAGCACCGCCTGGCGCCACCAGAGACGGAAGTCCCACAGCCACCCCAGGGCAATGCTGAGAAGGGTCATGACCAGCACCACACCGCCCACCTGGTAGAGGAGGGGCTGTCGGAGGAGTTCCGGGCGATACTCGCCCACCGAAATGCCCATAAACCGCAGGGGGAAGGGGGCCAGCATGGGCAGCACCAGGGAGAACAGCAGGAGGATGAGGCCGACGCTGGGCAACCGACGCAGGCGCGCCCAGGTGAATCCCAGGATGAGGGCCCCCAGCGCGGCCGCCAAGGACACGCCGGCCAATCCCCCAAAGAACAGCATCAGCACGCGAGCCGGCCGGGCGAACCCGGAAGGTTCCACAGGGACCTCCAGGGTGGGCTCAGGCGCGCCTTCGGGCGCGGGGATAATTTGGGTCTCCGCCTGCCATAAGGTGCGGGTCATGGCCCATAAGGACAGGGTCAGGACCAGGGCCAACAGGCCCAGAGCCGTGAGCCACAGAAAGGTCCGCTTCCACCGAGGGCGCGTCCAGGGCATCCGGCTCACTTCGTCCAGCGCCACCAGAGCGAGGAAGATGAGGGCCTGGGCCGTGTAGATGAACGCCGTCTCCTTGGCGGTGAAATGGAGCACCGTAGCGCCCGTGAGCCAGTACAGGTAGCGGGTCTCCCGGGTCTCCAGATAGCGCAACAAGGCCCACCAGGTCACCACCCCAAAGAGCATGACCAAGGCCTCGTTGCGGGCATAGCGGCTGTAGTAGAGCATGAAGGGGGAGATGAGCATAAGGAAGGCCGCCACCAGCGTGCCGTAAGGTCCCAAGTACCGCCGCCATCGCCACAGGAAGACCACGGCGAGGATGCCCGCGAGGGCATGGGGAAGACGGGCGGTGAAATCGTTGTCCCCGAAGAGGAAGTAGGATAGGGCCATCAAGTGGAACTGCAAGGGGCCGTGCATCATGGGGGTGTGCTGGTAACCCTGGCCCCGATAGAGCAACCAGGAAAAGTACGTGTGCAGGCTCTCATCGTGGCTCTGCACCCGCACCCCCAGGTTCACCAGGCGGGACACCACCACCAGAAAGATGATGAGCCCGAATACGACCTGGCCCCAGGTGACGGGCGCATTGGGCCACAGGCGACGTTCCGTCCAAAAGCGAGGAGCCGGAGTCTCCATGCACGCCTCCTTACAGGGCGAATCGCCCATCCCTTGGGATAGGGATGCGCGGAGGCAATTGTACCCGATGGCGGAAAGAGAAACAAAAAAACGGGGAAAGCCCTGGACGGACTCTCCCCGCGTCCTGCCCTGGGGGAAGGATTAGTCCCGGAAGATGAGCACCCGGCGGTAGGGCTCGGTGCCCGTGGACTTAGAGCGTAGGTTGGCTTCCCGAGCCATTTCGTGCTGCATGCGCCGAATCTCGGCCGGAGCGGGGGGCAGTTCCACCATGCGCTTGCCCTTGAGCACCGCCTCGATGGCCTTCTGGGTGATTTCCACCACGTCGTCGATGGCTAAATCGTCCATGTCATCGGCTTCTCGCAGGTGGAAGAGGTCCCCCAGGAAGCGCTCGATTTGCGCGGTGGTGTTGGACTTGAGCACGTAGATGGGCAGCCCTCGGGCCTCCGCGTCGGTGATGGCCCGCTGGCGCTTGCGGTAGTAGGACCGCAGCGTGACCATGGCTTCCGCGTTACCCAAATCCCGCACCACCACCGCGGGCACGTCCAGGCGCTTGGCCACCCGCATCAGCCGGTCCCGGGAAACACCATAGGCATAGATGCGTACGGGCTCCCGGGTCGAGGATGTAATGCCCAGGGTTTCCAGTTCCCGCTCCTCTTCGGTCTGCTGACCGTTGCCTCCCAGTGGTGTACCGCTCGCGGTGGCGGTCGGCATCCGGTACCAGGCCTCATCCTGCCGCCGCGGGCCTTTCCGGTCCCGGCGGGTCATCCCCGGCGGCGGGGTCAGGCGCTCGATGTGAATCTGACCGTCGGCGTCCCGATAGCGAAGTTCGGGTTGGACCGGGTAGCCCCGGAGCAGCGCGTCTACCGCCTCGGCCACGTCCCGATGGACGATGAGGCGGTTCCGGTCCTGGATTTCCACCAGGATGTCAAAAGTGGGCGGCGCGCGGCGTTCCAGGACGGTCTTCTGGGTGCCCCGCCGGCGGGCTTCTTCGTCGGACAGGGTGACGGATTCGATGCCACCCACCAGGTCCGACAGGGTAGGGTTCAGGAGCAGGTTCTCCAGGGTGTTGCCGTGTGCGGTGGCGATGAGTTGCACGCCCCGCTCCGCGATGGTGCGCGCGGCCATGGCCTCCAGTTCCCGGCCGATTTCGTCGATGATGATGACCTCGGGGTTGTGGTTCTCCACGGCTTCAATCATGACCTCGTGCTGGAGCGCGGGGGTGGGGACTTGCATCCGCCGCGCGCGACCGATGGCCGGGTGGGGCACGTCGCCGTCACCGCCGATTTCGTTGGACGTGTCCACGATGACCACCCGCTTGGTCTCGGCTAGGATGCGGGCCGCCTCCCGCAGCATGGTGGTCTTGCCCACGCCGGGCCGACCCAGGAGCAGCACGTTCTTGCCACTCTCGATGAGGTCCCGGATAATGTCCACCGTACCGTACACCGCGCGGCCGACGCGGCAGGTCAGGCCCACGATGTCGCCCCGGCGGTTGCGGATGGCCGCGATGCGGTGCAGGGTGCGCTCGATGCCCGCCCGGTTGTCCGCGTCGAACTCGCCCACCCGGTCCACCACGTATGCAATCTCCTCGCGGGTGACCTCCCGGTCCCGCAAGACCACCTCGCCCCCCTGGGCGAAGCGCGCGGTGGGGACCCGGCCCAGGTCCAGGATGACCTCGATAAGGTCCTCCTTAGGGCCGGCCTGACGCACCGCGTCCCGAATGTCGGGAGGCAGGACCTGCAGCAGGGCCTCGATGTCCCCGTGCGGGTCCAGTTGCAGTTGAGATGGCTTTTGCTGTTGCATTACCTGTTCCTTCATCATCGTTCGACTTATTCTCCTCATGCAAGACTATCCAAAGGTTTTGCCGCCTTAAACACAACAAAAACGGTTGGGAGGAACCAACCGTTCTCACCCAGAGATTCACCCTCTTCATGGCGGCACCCATTAGTTTACCCAGAAAGGAACAAATGACAAGAGGGTGAATCTGAGATTGGGCATAAGTTTGGACAGGTAGCCGGTAGGAAAAAGCGGACCTCCGGAGGTATATGAGGAATCAAGCAAAACCCACTGACGAAGTCCGCCATGCTCAAGGATATCCCATGGAAGCAGATGCTGTCCATCCTGTTGGATGATCAACCGAGGGCTACGAGCCCTTCTGGAGGCAGGGTCGGCCCGATGGAGCGAGATTGCCCGCAAGATGAAAGGGACCGAAACGGCGGCCTATAAAACGGTTGCAACGTCTGGTGGCCCGGTTTGACCCCTGGCCCGTGGTGGCCCGGCTGTGTGTGCTTTGTGGTTAGGGACCTGCGGCGGCCTTAGGCCCGGAAGACAGCGTACGTGGGATGGTTGCCGCTCAAAGAGAAGGGCCGTCGCCGGCGGGGGTTCTGGATGTTACTCCTGGGGGTTTCCTTGCGCGGTCGGGTGCTGCCTTGTGGATGGTGGACCTTTTCTTCCCGCACGCTGGAGCAGGAGGCCACTTCGCAGCATCGGGAGACCCAACAGGCCATGGAACGGCTGCAAGGCCTGCTCCAGGGCCGGCCCCTGATTCTGGACCGGGGGTTTCACAACCGGGTCTTCTTTGCCTGGCTGCAACAGCGGGGCATTCCCTTCATCGTACGCATCCGGATGGGCGGCCAAGGGCTGGACATACGAGATGCCCGGGGAGAACGTCTGCAACCTGTGGTGGCTCCAGGGGAACGACAGGTTTGGCGTGAGGTACAGCGCCATGATTTGCAAGGGTTGACCCTGATTGGGTATTGGGCCTCGTCGCACACCGCCCCGATATGGCTGCTGACCACCTGGCCGAATCCAGAGGAGGCCCTGGAGGGATATCTCATGCGCATGCCCATTGAGAGACCTTTCCTTTCGGGATTGGAAAACCCTGCTCCATAGGGACGCCAACATGAATCCGCACCGGCTTTGAATGCATCGGACCGTGGGCCTGGTGGCCACTATTGGGGTAACGGTCTTCCCGGGGACTGGACCTCTTGGCGGCGGCCCTCGCGACCGAGGAAACGTCAATGGTTTGCCTGTTCCGGTCTGTTTACTCTCTTGCGCGTCAAGAGTCAGCTCCCGCCCCCGTTACGACGCGCCTAGCGGTGGCTCCTCGTCCACTGGGGCGACCTCTTATCCCTTGCCCCTGTCCACCCTTTTGTCTGAACCTCAGCTCAAAGGCAGGCCAAAAATGTTTTTTCTATTTAGTGTTCAGTCATGACTCACCTCCGTTCCAATCCCTCATAGGT
>WFVP01000074.1 GCA_015491595.1 Anaerolineales bacterium | reverse complement strand
GTCTCGCACCAGGCCGACCCGGCCCAAGAGCCATACCACCATCCCCTGCAAGGCAGGAGCGACCCGCACTTTTTCGGTCGCCCATCCCAGCCAATCGGGGTCCTCAGGGGCCGGCAGGCGGGGCGGAGGTTGCAGCGTATCCAAAATCACCAGGCGCACCTGTTCGCCGGCCTTCCGGGCCGCCTCCCACACCCGGGGCGTCAGGCGTTCCACCACGACCCCGTCGGACCATGGGCCCAGCGCCGCGGCCAGAGCCGCTTCCAGGTCCTCGTCCACCTGAAGCAAGCCGGCCACCAGACCGACCAAGACCCCTTCCCCCCGGGCCACCTGGGCCACCTGACGGGCCCCCTGACCGTACCCCATCTGGCGGGCTTCGGCCTGTTCCAACACTTCCCATCGGGCCCGGATTTCCTCCCACTGGGCCTGCAACCGGGCCAGGGCCTCCTGGGCTTCCCGTCGCTGGACGTCCACGTCTTCCATCTGAGCCCGAGCCTGGTCCAACCGGGTTCGGGCGGTGTCCCGGGCAGCTTTCCTTTCCTCCAGGCGACGCTGCGCGGCCTGCCAGGCTCCCCGGGTCTGGCGTTCCTGAGCTCGGAGGGCATCCTGTTCATCCTTCAGACGTCGAACCTCTTCCTCCAAACGGGCCTGACGACGCTCCAGAGCGCGAATTTGGGCCTCCAGTTCGGTACGCCGCTGGCGCAGGCTTTCCCAACGACGACGGGCCTGAGCCAGGTCGCGGCGGACCTCGTCCCGCTGGGCTTTGCGCGCCCCCAACTGGGCCCGGGCTTCCTCCAGCCGGGCCTGGGCCTCTTGTTGTTCTTGGGTCAAGCGCTCCTGTTCGGCCTGGGCCTCTTGCAGACGGTTCTGGGCCAGGGTCATGCGGGCTTGGGCATCCTGCTCTTCCCGCTCCAGGCCGAGCAAACGCTCCCGGAGGGACTGCAACGCGGTTTGCAAGCGGGCCTGCTCCTGGAGAGCTGCCTCCCAAGCCTGCTCGGCCTGATGCAGGCGGCGTTGCAAGGCTTGCTGTTCCTGACGCAGGGTCTGCACCTGGGCTTCATGGGCGGCCCGCTCCTGCTGCACGTGCTGCCATTGCTTGCGGGCGGCGTCCAGATCCTGTCGGGCTTCCTCCAGGCGACGCCTGGCTTCGGCCACGGCCCGGGTCCAGTGACGCCATTGCAGGGTGTACCATTTCGTCAACGCGGCCGCAAGTTCCTCCTGCACCCGTCGCGCTTCCTGCATCCGGGCGACACGGCGCTCCAAACGCGTCAACCGAGGCTCCAGCTCGGCCAGCAAGTCCTCCACCCGAGCCAGGTTCTGCCGTGTGACGTCCAGACGACGCAGGGCCTCCTCTCGGCGTTGACGGTACAGGCCAATCCCCGCCGCCTCTTCCAGCAGGCGGCGGCGTTCTTCCGGCCGCAACTGCAGCACCTGGTCCACCATCCCCTGCCCGATGAAGGTATATCCCCCTTCGGCCAGACCCGCCTGGGCCAACAGCTCCTTGACATCCCGCAGACGCACCCGGCGCCCGTTGAGGAAAATCTCACTCCGGCCTTCCCGGTCCACGCGTCGGGTCAAGGCCACTTCGGCGAAGTCCACCGGGAGCCAGCCGTCTTCGTTGTTGAAAACCACCGTCACCTGGGCCATGCCGGCCCGGGCCCGGCGCTCGGTTCCCGCGAAAATCAAGTCCTCCACCCGCCGCGCCCGAAGCAAGCGCAGGGAGGGCTCGCCCAGCACCCACCGCAGGGCGTCCACAATATTGGACTTTCCCGCGCCGTTGGGGCCTACAATGGCCGTCAGGCGGTCGCCAAAGACCAGCTTGGTCGGGCGGGCGAAGCTTTTGAAGCCGTGGAGTTCGATGGATTGCAGGCGAGCAGACATGACGATTGCAAATTACAGGCCCAGAGAGCGCAGGTATGCTCGATTGCGCCGGGCCGATTCCTTAGGGGACCCCATACCGGGCAGGACGTCTTGCTCCACCACAATCCACCCCTGATAGCCCATACGCTGCAACTCGTTCACAATGGCCGGGAAGGGCACGTCCCCTTTCCCCAGTTCGCAGAACACCCCGTGGCGCACGGCGGTGAAGTAGTCCCACCCCTGTTCACGCGCCTTTTGGGCCACACGAGGGTCGTGGTCCTTGAAGTGCACATGCCAGACCCGGTCTCCAAAGCGTCGCAAAGCGTCCAGGGGGTCTCCCCCACCGTAACGATAATGCCCGGTATCCAGGCACAACCCCAGCAACGCAGGGTCCGTGCGCCGGAGCAGTTCTTCCACCTCCCAGGGAGCTTCCACGTATCCGGCACAGTGGTGGTGGAACACCACCCGCAAGCCCGTCTCCCGCCGCACCGCCTCGGCCACCCGCTGGACGCCTTCGGCGAAGATTTCCCATTGGGCAGGGGACAGGCCGTCTTCGGGTGTGATGCGCCCCGCTCGCTGGGTGCGTCGAGGGTCCTTGCCGTTGTCGTCGGACAGCACCACAAAGGGATGCTCCCCCACCGCCTCGGCCATCAGGCGGGCCACCTTCAAGGCCTGGTCCACGCCTTCCTCATGGGCCTCGGGCCGGGCGAAGGCCACAGGAACGAAGGCCCCCACCAATTCCAGGCCGTGCTCCTCCAATACCTGACGCAGACGCCGAGGCTCCGTGGGAAGGAACCCCCAATCCCCCAGTTCCGTGCCCTCGTACCCCGTTTCCCGCATTTCAGCAAGGACCTGGGCATACGTGTACGCGGTCCCGAAACCGAATTCCAGGACGCCCCAGGAACAAGGGGCATTGGCCACGCGAATGGCCATCTCCGGGAACCTCCTTCTCCCTCGGGAACCGATTGGTCCAGGGCTACGCCCGGGCTTTCATCAGAGTGCGCAGGCAGCGGGTGCAGATTTTCTTCCTCACCCGGCGCCCGTTCTCCCAGATGGTGACCTTCTGGATGTTGGGCTTGAACATCCGCTTGGTGGCCTTGCGGGACCAGGGCCGATTCAAGCCAAAGCCCGGACCCTTGCCGCAAATCTCGCATTTGGCCATGATGCGCCTCCCTCGTCGTCCAGAAT
>WFVP01000073.1 GCA_015491595.1 Anaerolineales bacterium | reverse complement strand
GTGCGGACCATAGGCCCAGGGAGTCTCCCCGTGTCCGCACCCAGATTTCCTTCTACAGAAGAAGACCGGCATGCACTTAGGAAAAGCAATGTCCAGAGGGCCAGGCACGTCAAGGGCCACGTCATGATCTTCCTCGTTTCCACAGGAGATACCCTCCCACCCCGAAGAGGGACATCCCACCAAGTAAAAGCCCCAGACCGGGAGGGCGGAGAACGGTCCCACTCGGGTTGCCACCTGTCACCGGCAGGCTTTGAGGCGCCCGGGTGGCCACAGCGTAAAAGGAAAAATGAGGGGCACGGGCAAAAATGATGCGTTGCGCCCGATTAACGGAGGTTGGTAGGGCCTGCCATCGTCCCTTGGAGGCATCATATACAGCCAGGAACAAATTCTCGGGACGTCCCCCGGCTTTCAAGAGGTCAGCAGCCGTGTATTGATAACAGACATAGACCTCAGGCCATGGCGATAAAGGGGGAGGAGGAACGTATTGTAGGCGGATATCGGCTTTACGACCTAAATCCAGCCAGTTCTCCGGCAGAGCGGGAGCACGCGTCAATGGGGCGGCGATGCGTAACACAGCCGGAGTATAGCGGAGCGTGGTAGGGAGAATAACGCAAAAGGGCGGTTGCCAGTACACATCGCCTCCAGTAATGCGTTCCACAAAAAAGGCACAATCGCGAGAGGGCGGGGTACCGGAATAAGGCACGAAACGCAACGCGGCGCGATTTTCGATCGCGCCCGCTTGATTATAGCTCCACATCACGGCTTCATGGCCATCGGCGTATTCCAAACCGATGGTCGCCGATGCCCCTCCGCGAGCCGACGAAGAGAGCCATCGATACTGGAAGAGGATTTCCTGAGAATCCTCGAAGAGCACCACTTGGAAGGTCAAACTCCCGCCCCATAACCGACACCCATATGACCATTCTTGTATGCAATAAGCCACATTGTCCCATTGAATGACGAATTCCCGGTTGGGTGCCTCGCCCAGCGTCGCTTGATATATCTGCCGTCCTTGGGTAGGGTCCACACGTAAGTCGTCCCAGTAAACGGCCAAGAAGTTGTTCGGTTGGGCAATACCGGGCAGGAAGAAGTTCTCGCCAATGCCGCCTTCACCATCAAAGGTGAGGTAACCATCGGGAGTTACACGGACCGAGGTATAGGTTCGTCCTCCAAAAACAAAGGGGAAGGGGAGAGGGAGGGTAACGGAATCATCTCCAGAAAAGAGGGGAACCATGCTTCCCTCAGCTTTAGCATCCCGCCACTGAAAGGTGACCCGATTGGGACAAAATCGCCAGTCAAGGACGTCATACGAGACAGGAAGGGGTGTGGGAGTGGGGGTGGGCGAAAGTACAGGGGTGTAAGCCAGGGCATCGGCAATTTGCAACAAACCGTAACCTGTTTCGTCGTCCCGTCCAGGAACATCTAAATCCAGCGCTGTTTGCAGGAGGGCTTGATATAAGGCATCCGGAGACTCGAAACCCGGTTGCGAGGCCAGCAGGGCCGCTGCACCGGCCACATGAGGGGCGGCCATGGAGGTGCCACTCAAACGGTCATACCCGGGATTCTTGCCAAAAGCATTGGAACCCAACGGCATGGTGGAGAGGATGTCCACACCGGGGGCCATCAAATCCAACTCAGGGCCCTGGGCAGAGAAAGAAGCCCGAGCATCGCCTGCATCCGTTGCCCCCACGGCCAAAACCCAATCGTAACGGGCGGGATAGGCCAACGGTCCCCCCGTATTCCCGGCCGCGGCGATGAGGGCTACGCCACGGGTATAGGCGTAGTAAGTGGCGTCCCGCAACACATTGACATCCACCAGCGTACCCAGACTCAGGTTGATGACACGCGCCCCCCGCTCCACCGCGGCCACGATACCTGCAGCCACATCAGCGGTCGAACCGACGCAATCGGCATCCAACACACGGATGGGCAGTAAGCCCACTTCCCAAGCAATGCCAGCGATGCCTTCGGCATTGTTCCCCGTAGCCGCCGCAATACCTGCCACCTGGGTACCATGACCGCACAAATCTTGAGGTACAGGGTCATCCTCCACAAAATCATACCCCGGCAACAATCGCCCAGAGAATTCGGGGTGCGCGGCATCAATGCCCGAATCCACGATGGCTACGATCACATCTCCTGTACCTACGGTCACGTCCCAGGCTGCGGGGGCCTGCACATGTTGCGGGCCATACTGCTGGGGCCATAAAGGATCGTCAGGAATCAATTGGGCCCGGACCTCGTAATTACGCTCGACATAACGCACACCAGGTAAACGACGCAACTTCTCCAGAAAGACGTCCCCCTGGCCTACGGGTACCTCGACCACCCCCACGCCTAATCGCTGCCATTCTTCCCGCACGGGTTTCCATCGGGCACCCTCAGGAAGATTCAGGGCTGAAGCAGACAGACCTTCACGCCAGGCCACGATGATTTCGCCGGGCACCCACGTCGCTGAATCTGACGGGCTCTCCCCAGGACCTTCCGTGGCCGTTAGGGTTACGGGCATCCCGATACTGGGAAAGGAAAAGCCTCCAAGGAGGAACCCGCCAAGAAGCACCAGCAGTCCAAGCCATCCGGGACGATATCCCATTCTTCTTGGAAGAGGATTCTTCGGCTGAAACATACACCCTTCTCCCGATTCTCTTCTTGTCCGGAAAAGATGAAAACAAAAGGGGAGGGCATACAAAGTATACCCTCCCCTTCCGACTCTTCTTCGCCAGCGGGTCTACTTGTTGGTGTCGGTGGGTTGTCCAAAGATGCCACCCGTACCCCCGGTTTCGGCATAAGGCCAGATACCGCCGGGAGCCGCCGCACCGGTACCACATTGGTCCACCGGGATGAAGGTGTTCAATACAATATCACCCACATACCACCAGGGTTCGCCACCGGTGCAGGCTGCATTGGTCTCCAGGACGCCGACAATCTTCCCTTTGGCCCAGATGCGCACGATGGCGTATTGGTTCAAATCTCCCGTTCCATAGTCCGTGACCAGGAAGGAATAGGCATCCGTGGGACCATCGTTGTAGTAAGGCACGTCGGGCTTGCCTGGCTTGGGCACGATGGTCATGGATTCCAGGTTCAACCAGTCACCCCAACCGCCATCTCGATTCCATCGGGCTCGCGGGAAATCGCTCAACTCACCCACACCAATGTCCAGAGGATGACCGGAACCTCCAGGGCCAACCACAGCCCCGCCACCGGGAACGCTGGTAGGCAGCCAGACATAGAGGTCTAAATCCGTATACCAATTTGCCCAATTCAACACCGCAGTAATGCGCCCCAGAGGAGGCACGCCTAATTGCAGCGAGGGATCACTCCAAAGGTACCCCGGAGAAACCTTTATCCAGCCCACCCAGACTGCACCGGTTGTATAGCCTCTGCGAGCCACCTTGATGTCATAATTTTGTCCTCCTGGTGCGGCAGGCAGGTTGATCAGGAACGTCCACCGACTGTCCTCGCTCACCACACTCACGTCTTTCCCTTTACCCGTCGCCTGGTCGAAGGCAAAGACTCGAGCGTTCCTTAAGGGTAAGCCCGTCACAGCATCACTCACAGCTACAGCAATACCCGCGCGTTCCATGGCTCCAGCCACATTGAGATACGAAGCATTGCTCATATCGTACAAGGGACCATAGGTGGCGTCAGGCCAACAGAAGGGCATCTCGCCTGCGTAACCGGTATCCCAGTAGCCTTCCCAGGGACTGACCATGTTCGGGTCGCTTACCAACACCAGAGCGTCTCCCGTATTCACCAGACGGTTCGCAATCTGGACGTTGGTTTCCGTCTTGAACACACTCCAGGCCCGGGCTGCGGCCGCGGCCACATGAGGCGTGGCCATAGACGTTCCGCTCCAAGACTCATAACCGTCACCGTCCAAATCAGAGCCCCAGAAGTATCGGGCATAGAAGTTATAACTGGTGGGCAGGGTGGAGAGAATGTCCTCACCAGGAGCAACGATTTCCACCCATGCTCCATAGTTGGAGAAGTATGCAGCACACCGGGCCGACCAGTGCTCTTCACCGATATCCTGCACTCCATTGCCGTTGGAATCCACCCAGAGGTAACCGTCTCGGTCCCCATCCGCCGTGGCGTACCAAGGCCGCGGAGCCGCTGCTGCACCTACGGAAATGAGACCATCAGCCAAGGTGTTCTCATTACCGGGCGCACAGTCCGCCACCGTAGGCGCGTTAGGCGCCAGGGTGCCATCCTTACACACCCAAGGCACAGCCCAACCAGCAGGGAAAGAAGTGGGGGTATCAGTGGTACCGGGCACAATTGAGTTGCTCCCATCCCGGTCCCAATACGCCCGGCCGCTGTTCCCGGCTGCCGCAACCACCAGCTTGCCCTTGACATTGATGGCATAATCCAGGGCATCGTATTCCGTCCGGCTCGCTATGGAGCCGCCCAGGCTCATATTGATGACCTTCACATCCCGACGGTCGGCACAGTAATAGATACCCTGAGCGATGTCATAAGCCGTGCCCCAACCCTGGGCTGAAAGCACCTTCACCGGCACGATTTTGGCGGTAGAAATCCCCGCGAAACCCTTTTTGTTATTGAGCTTCGCGGCAATCGTGCCCGCGACATGAGTGCCATGACCATGGTCATCGTCTGGCCGTCGGTCCTCATTCACAAAATCATAACCGCGCACCACTCGGCCCCGCAATTCAGGATGCCCCCGATCCACGCCAGTATCAATGACACACACCGCCGGGTTCTTCGCGCGGTCAGGCCAGATTATGTCTGCCTCAATGTAATCCCAACCCCATTGAGACCATAAATTGGGGTCATTGGGATAAGTCGGCACCCGTTTGCCCCTCCGAAGGTCCTTCATGGCACGCAAATCTCGCACATCCAACGTGAGTTCACGCACTTCACCGGTTCGAGCATCTTGAATACGGAAGGTCACCCCCGTGGGCTCCTGAATATCTCCAACCACCTTGTCTGTGTCCAGCTCCATTTCGGGAACCCAACGAATGTAATTCGGCTCAGCATACGCCACACCGTCCATCTGGCTGATCTGTTCCGCCAGGGCGAATACGTCAACATCCTCAGCTGCCTGCAACAAGGCCAAATTCCGATTCAATTTCACCACCTGCGCGCCCACCCGCTCGGCCAACGCATTGGCCTGGGCCCGGTAAGCCTCTGACCGCCACCCTTCTTCGAAGGCCACAATCACTTCACCCGGCACATACAAAGCCCCAGCGGGGATTTCCCCACCGGAACGTTGGGCCTGGGCCGTGTGTACCCGGCCGCCCAACAGAAGGAGACCAATGACCAAAGTGGCACCCCACAACCACCTTTTCATTGGACATCCTCCTGAATATAGAGTGTCAAATCATTGTTGTTTGGGGAGTTGTGTGATGTGATACCATGATATGAACGTCTTGTCAAGTCACCACAGGTGCTCAGCAAAGCGTTTTTCAAGAATGAACACAACGAGGCCATACCTGTCTCTTATACACATCTGACGC
>WFVP01000072.1 GCA_015491595.1 Anaerolineales bacterium | reverse complement strand
TGCGACATCGTGACCCAGGGTTGCTGGTCGGCATGCCCATCGCCATGAGCATCATGCATCTGGTTTGGGGAGGTGCCTTTTGGATCGGCCTGATACACGGATGGCATCGACGCTCGCCATGAAGACCACGAACGGCCGCCCGATGCCGCCGCGTCGAGGCTGGAATCCCCGCCCTGTGGAACGGCGTATCCTGCTCTTCTTGGGGGACCTGGTGGCCGCGTGGGTGGCCTGGTTCCTGGCTACGGCCATCTGGCTGTGGTTCGCAGGGCCGATACCCTGGTCCCAGTGGCCGGCCTTCTATCTGTCCCGTCCCCGATGGTTCTACCTGCTCCCCTTCCTCTGGCTTCTCTTCCTGGTGGAACTTTACGAGGACCGCCGCGCCACGTCCTGGGAGGAGACGCGGCGGGGGCTGCTGGTGGTCTTCTTCCTGGCCCTGCTGGCCTATTTGGGGATTTACTTCTACCTGGTTTCAGGTGCGGGTCCCCGGCTGCTCCCCCGAGTGAGCGTGGCCGCCTTCCTGGTGCTGGCCGGGGTGTTCACCGCCACCTGGCGCACCATCTATATCCACGTGCTCCTGCGTCGCCTCTTCCTGCGCCGGGCCCTCATCGTGGGCGCGGGAGCCAATGGGCAGACCTTGTGGACGTGGCTCCAGCAATCCGTCTCCCATCCCTTCCTGGTGTTGGGCTTCGTGGATGACCAGCCCCAAAAACGGGGCATGCGTATTGGGGGAGTCGAAGTTCTGGGTACTTCGGCCGAACTCCCTCAGTTGGTGGAACAGTACGCCATTACCGATGTGTTGGTGGCCATTCAGGGTCCTATCCGGGGCGAACTCTTCCAGGCCTTACTGGACGTCCAGGCCATGGGCGTGGAAGTGAGCCACATGAACGCCATCTACGAGGAAATCTTCCAGCGGGTCCCCATCGCCCAACTGGATGCCACCTGGATGATTCGTTCCTTCATGGACGAGGCTCGCAAAACGGTGTACTACGAGGTGGCCAAGCGCCTGGTGGACATCGTGGGCGCGCTGGTGGGCCTGGCCCTGCTGGCCCTGTTGTTCCCCTTCATCGCCCTGTGGATTTACCTGGAAAGCGGCCGCCCCATCTTCTTCTCCCAGGAACGGGTGGGGCGCCACGGCGAGCGCTTCCGCGTGTGGAAGTTTCGCACCATGCTGCCCGACGTCCATCGGGAGCGGGGGCGGTGGGCGCCCGAGGATGAGGACCGGATTACCCGTTTTGGGCGCATCCTGCGCAAGACCCATCTGGACGAATTCCCCCAGTTCTGGGACGTGCTGCGGGGCAAGATGAGCCTGGTGGGCCCCCGACCCGAACAGCCCGAACTGGTCGCCCTCCTGGAGGACCGCATTCCCTTCTACCGGGCGCGCCTCATGGTCAAGCCCGGGTTGACGGGTTGGGCCCAGGTGAACATGGGATATGTGGGTACCCTGGAGGACACCCGCATCAAACTCGAATACGACCTGTTCTACATCAAACACCGGAACCTGCTGCTGGACCTGTACATCATCCTGCGTACCTTCGGCGCCATTTTCGGCGCACGTGGGGCCTGACGAGGTCAAGGAGCCATGCCGGATACGGTACTCGTGACGGGTGGAGCCGGTTTCATCGGCTCCCACGTGGTGGATGTCTTGATGGAGTCCGGCTTCCGGGTGCGGGTGCTGGACGATTTCTCCACCGGCCTGCCGGAGAACCTGGCCCATGCCCGAAGGAAGGGTCCCCTGGAGCTCCGGGAGGGGAGCATCGAGGACCCGGACCTGGTTCGCCGCGCGGTCCGGGGCGTGCGTTGGGTGTTCCATCTCGCGGCGCGCATTTTCGTGGCGGAGTCGGTGCAGAACCCCGTGGCCTATCACCGCACCAATGTGCTGGGCACGGTGCAGGTGCTTCAAGCCGCCCGGGAGGCCGGAGTGGAACGGGTGGTCCTGGCCTCCAGCGCCGCGGTGTACGGGGTCCCCCGAGACCTGCCCTTACGGGAGGACGCGCCCCTGCAGCCCCTTTCCCCTTACGCGGCGGAGAAGATTGCCAACGAGATGGACGCCCGGGTGTTCACCCATTTGGGCCTGGATGCGGTGGCCCTGCGTCTTTTCAACGTCTACGGCCCACGTCAGCGGCCCGACAGCCCCTATGCCGCGGTCATTCCCGCGTTCCTCTCCCGCTGGATGCAGGGGAAACCTCCGGTGGTGTACGGCGACGGCACCCAGACCCGGGATTTCGTCTTCGTGGAGGACGTGGCGCGCGCCTTCCTGCTGGCCGCGCAGGCGCCCCAGGCGTCCGGTCAGGTCTTCAATGTGTGCAGCGGGCAGGGGATTTCGTTGCTGGACCTTCTCCGCCGGATGCGCCCCTTGTTCCCTGCCGCGCCGGACCCGGAATTCGCACCGCCGCGGCCCGGCGACATTCGCCATTCGGTGGGGGACCCTGCGCGTGCCCGTGAGGTGCTGGGCTTCCAGCCTCAGGTCTCCCTGGAAGAGGGCCTCCGGCGGACCCTGAACTGGATGAAGGGAGCGCCCGCGTGATGACGGAAACGCGACCCCTGCATGGTGTGCGATTCGTATCCCTGGAAGTCTGGGGGGCCTTTCTGGACCAGCACCCCGAGGCCCATATTCTCCAGACCCGGGAGTGGGCCCAACTCAAGATGGCCTTTGGGTGGCGGGCCGTGCCCCTCGTGACGGAGGAGAGCGGAGCCCTGATGCTGCTCCGGCCCCTGCCGCTGGGCTTTCACGTGGCGTACATTCCCAAAGGCCCTGTGGGTCCCTGGACGCCCGCGTTGCGCCGTGGCATCGACGTGCTGGCTCGTCGGCACCGGGCCCTGTTCCTGCTGGTGGAACCGGATGCCTGGGAGGAGGAAGCGCCCACGCCACCCCCGGGCTTCCGCAGGGGCGCGTGCCCTGTGCAACCGCCCCGGACCTTAGTGGTGGATTTGACGCCTTCGGAGGAGGACATCCTGGCCCGGATGAAGCAAAAAACCCGGTACAACATCCGCCTGGCCATGCGCAAGGGCGTGCGGGTGCGCCCCTGGGCGGACGTCGAGGGCTTTTACGCCATGCTGGTGGAGACGGCCCGACGGGATGGGTTCGCCATTCACCCTCCGGCCTACTATCGGTGGGCCTACAACCTCTTCGTGCCTCGGGGCATGGCCACGTTGCTGGTGGCCGAGTATCAGGGCGAGCCCCTGGCCGCGCTCATGGTCTTCGCCCGGGGGAGCCGGGCCTGGTACTTCTACGGCGCGTCCACGGGACGCCATCGCAACCGCATGCCCACCTACCTGTTGCAATGGGAGGCCATGCGCTGGGCCAGGGCCCGGGGGTGCCGGGAGTACGACCTGTGGGGCGTGCCCGACGAGGACCTGGAGACTCTGGAGCGGGACTTCACCCGACGGCGGGACGGCCTCTGGGGGGTGTATCGCTTCAAGCGGGGCTTCGGCGGCAGGCTGCGCCGGGCCGCCGGCCCCTGGGTGCGGGAATACATCCCGGGAAGCGCCTGGCTGTATCGGTTGTTGCGGAA
The DNA here is from genome assembly GCA_015491595.1 of Anaerolineales bacterium. Lineage (GTDB taxonomy): Bacteria > Chloroflexota > Anaerolineae > Anaerolineales > DRMV01 > S139-71. Next base: position 200 of record WFVP01000072.1, on the reverse strand, counting down.
GTGTGGTTGATGGAGAATGGTCACTATGCTGCTTCTTTAGGGGGAAGTGAAAAGCGGAGCAAGTTTTGCTTGTAGCAATTGATAACCTGGTGCCAAGGCAATGGCCTGTTTTCCAAAGAAACGGGCGCTTTCTAGCTGTCCTTGCCCCCAGTACCACATCGCCAAGGCAAACGAATGATAATAATTCTGCGGATTCAGAG
>WFVP01000071.1 GCA_015491595.1 Anaerolineales bacterium | reverse complement strand
GGGTGTGGGCGTCCCATCCGGGAGGGCCTGGGGCGTGGGCAGGGGCGTGGGGGAAGGCGAAGAGGAGGAGGCAGGAACGGTCATCCCTCGCGGTCCGGCCCCCGCTACCCCCACGCCTGCAAACGCGGACAACGCCTCCGCGGAAAGTCCCTGGGCCTGAGCCAGGGCCAAGGCCTGGGCCACCTGAGCCTGCGTCTGGGCCCACAGTTCCGGGGCCACACGCGGGGCCTCCACGTAGGTCGTCAGCACCCGCTGCCCCCGTTCCAAAATGCGCGCCCACGCCCGTTGATACAGGGGCCGGACCTCCGGAGACACCCTTCGCAACGCCAACGCCGACATCATCAGGGCCTGATGGAACCCCATCAGGGCTTCCCCTTCCGCAGGGGTATTGCGAGCCTGTTCCATCCAGTCCACGTGATGAGCCAACACCCGCAAGGCCACCTGGGCCTGGAGGTTCGCCGGCAGATAAGGCATCAGCCAACGGCCCAGCGCGTCCTGGGTGTGCTGGTAGGCCAACACGCCACCCACAAAACCCAAAAAGGCCAGGAAACCTACGTCCAGGACAACAACGAGCAACCACCATCGGCGCATGGCCCACCTCACTCCTGGAGAGGCGCTCCGGGTTGACGCTTCTTAAGACGCAAAACCGGGGCCAGAGATACGGTCGATTTCCTCCGCATGGGTCCGGAAGAAACGCGGCAGTCTGACGGGCCACACGACCGCCGGCAAAAAGCGTGTGAACAGCGGCTCCACCCCGGCTCACATTCCCTCTTTTCCACGGTGGTTCCGTATCCGGCCAGGCCGATGCAGAAGGGCATGGGGGACTTTTCGAGCATTCCCCATTGCCCCTTGACAAGACCCCCCGCCTCTACTTAGAATGATTCCAGATTTGGAGCAAGTTCAAATTTAGGTTGACTTCAAATACGAGGAAAATTATGCGTGAACCCCAAGTCGTCGAACGAATTGAAGCGCGGCTCCTGGAAGCCCTGCGCCGAGCAGGGTTGCGGCTGACGGTCCAGCGGCGGGCCATCTGCCGCTACCTGGCCGAAAGCGACGAACATCCCACGGTGCAGGACATCTACCAGGCCCTCAAGCCCCGCTACCCTTCCCTGTCCCTGGCCACGGTGTACAACACCGTGGACCTGCTGGTCCAGTTGGGGGCCATCCATGCCCTGGGCACCGCGGGAGACGACGCCGTGCATTACGATGCCGATGTCTCGCCACACGTGAACCTGGCTTGCATTCGCTGTCATCGGGTGGTGGACTTGCCCTCGACCCAGGTCCAGGAACTGGAAGAAGAAGTGCGTCAGCGGTCCGGTTATCGGGTCCTGGGCGCGCGGGTGCTCTATTACGGCCTGTGCCCCCAGTGCCAGGCCGAGGAGACGACCTTCACCACCACGATGACCACCATCTCATCTCTGGGAGGAGCTTCGCAATGACCGCAACCGAAACCCGACGTTCCACCACCATTCCGGAAGGGGTGCCCGATGTCCGTTGCACCGACGTGCTGCAAACCCTGCTCAAAGGCTACGAGGGCATCCGGGAGGCCGACTTTGATATCCAGACCGGGCGTCTGCGTTTGGTGTACGACCCGCGCCTTCTGGAGCCGGCCCAGGCGCTGCACCTGGTCCAGCAGGCCGGTACTCAGGCCTATGCCCAGGTCCAGCGCTGCCTGCGGGCCAACACGTCCACCTGCCAGGAGTGCGTGGCCGAAATGGGTCACCAACTGGCCGCCTACTTCCGGGCCGCGGCCCGGGGCGAGCAGGTGAGCGCCCAGGTGCGCAACGGGCACATTGAAGTGCGCCTGGCCACTCCCGGTCCGGAGGCCGCGCGCGCGGAGGTGGCCTCGGCCGCTCTGGCGCCTCAACGGGAAGATAAAGAGCCCAAGGCCGCCCGACGCTTCCCCCTCCCCCTGCCGCGCACCCGCGGCCAGTGGGAAATCCTCCTCACCCTGGTGACCCTGCTGGCCCTGGTGGCCGCGGAAGTCCTGGGAGCCCTGGGCTGGGAAGGCTTCTGGACCACCGGTTTCTTCGTGGTGGCCTATCTGGCCGGCGGGTACTACGGCCTGCTGGACGGCCTGGACCTCCTCTTCCACGAACGCAAACTGGACGTCAACCTCCTGATGATTCTGGCCGCGTTGGGGGCGGCCATCATCGGCCAGCCCGCGGAAGGCGCGGTGTTGCTCTTCCTGTTCTCCCTGTCCAATACCCTGCAGACCTACGCCATGGACCGCAGTCGTCGGGCCATCGAAGCGCTGCTGGACCTCCGTCCCCCTGTGGCCCGGGTACGGCGCAACGGAGAGTGGGTGGAGGTCCCGGTGGAGGACCTGAAACTCCACGAAATCGTCATGGTCCGCCCCGGGGAGCGCTTCCCCATTGACGGCGAGGTGGTCGCCGGTCATTCGGAAGTGGACCAATCCCCCATCACCGGGGAGTCCGTGCCGGTCCCCAAACAACCGGGGGACAAAGTGTTCGCCGGCACGGTCAACGGCACGGGGACGCTGGAGGTCAAGGTCACCCGGCTGGCCGAGGACACGACCCTGGCCCGAATTGTGAAACTGGTGGAAGAAGCGCAGGCCACCAAAGCCCGCACACAGCGCATGTTGGAGGAGTTCGAGCAGCGCTACGCCTTATTCGTCCTGGCCGCGGCGGTGGTGCTCTCCGTGCTGCCTCCCCTCTTCCTGGGCACGCCCTTCCCCAAGGCGTTCTACCGGGCCATGGTGTGGCTGGTGGTGGCCTCGCCCTGCGCTCTGGTAATTTCCACCCCCGCCAGCATCCTCTCCGCCATCGCCAACGCCGCCCGCAACGGCGTGCTCTTCAAGGGCGGGGTTCACCTGGAACGGGCCGCGCTCATCCAGGTGGTGGCCTTCGATAAAACGGGCACCCTGACCGAAGGCAAGTTGCGAGTGACCGACGTGGTTCCCCTGAACGGGGTCCCCAAAGAGGAACTCCTGCGCCTGGCCGCGGCGGTGGAAAGCCGCTCCGAGCATCCCATCGCCCAGGCCATCGTACGCCTGGCTCAGGAGGAGGGCCTGGAGGTGCCGGAATCCACTGCCTTCCGGGCCCAGGTGGGCCAGGGCGTGGAGGGCCAGGTGGACGGCCGCTGGCTCTGGATTGGCAACGCGCGACTGTTCCAGGAACGGGCCGTATCCCTACCCGCGGAAGTCAAACACCGCCTGGAGGCCCTGGAGGCCCAGGGCAAAACCACCATGGTGGTGTACGACGCCTCCCAAAAGCAGTGGCTGGGCCTCATCGCCGTCGCGGACACCCTGCGGCCCAACGCGGCCCAGGTGATTCGCCAGCTGAAGGCGCTGGGCGTGAAGAAGGTCATCATGCTCACGGGAGACCATCCGCGGGTAGCCGCCAACATCGCGCAACAAGTGGGAGTGGACGAGGTCTACGCCGGCTTGCTCCCCAAGGACAAAATGGTCATTCTGAACGAAGTGCGGGAGAAGCACGGCTTCACCGCCATGGTGGGGGACGGTGTGAACGACGCGCCAGCCCTGGCCTCCGCGGACATCGGCATCGCCATGGGCGGCGCTGGCACCGATGTGGCCCTGGAGACGGCCGACGTGGTCCTCATGGGCGACGACCTGGACCTGCTCCCCTTCGCCATCGGACTGGCCCGCAAAGCCCGGCGCATCATCTGGCAAAACATCACCTTCTCCCTGGCCGTCATCGTGCTCCTGGTGGTCCTGACCTTCGGCATGGACCTCCCCCTCCCCCTGGGCGTGGTGGGTCACGAGGGCAGCACGGTCATCGTGGTCTTGAACGGCCTCCGTTTGCTCCGGTATCGCCAACGC
>WFVP01000070.1 GCA_015491595.1 Anaerolineales bacterium | reverse complement strand
TCCCAGGACCAGGTGGAACAGATGCGCAAGGCGGGCCTGACGGTGTTCTGGCAAGCGAACCCCAAGGACTTTGAGGGCCTGTTCGCCAATTTGCGCACCCTGGGACAGTTGACCTGCCGCACGGAGGAGGCGGAGGCGCTGGTGGCCCAGCTGCAAGCCCGGGTGGAGGCGGTGGCTCAGGCGGTGGCCGATGTGGAAGCGCGACCTCTGGTCTTCTACGAGCTGGACGCTACGGACCCCGCGAACCCCTGGACCTCCGGCCCGGATACCTTCATCGACTACGCCATCCAGGCTGCGGGGGGAGTCAACCTGGGTGGACAGGTGCTGGACACGCCCTGGGCCCAAATCAGTGTGGAGAAGCTGTTGGAACTCGACCCGGACATCATCTTGCTGGCCGATGCGCCCTATGGCGTGACCCCCGAATCCGTGGCTCAGCGCGCCGGGTGGGCCGCCTTGAAAGCGGTGCAGGAAGGCCGGGTGTATCCCTTCGACCCCAATCTGCTCAGCGTGCCCGGCCCGCGGTTGGTGGACGGCCTGGAGACTCTGGCGGTGCTGTTCCATCCGGACCGCTTCTGCGCCCAGTTGCCCGAGCGGGTGGATGCGGACCTCGCGGCTTTGGTCTGTCCCTAAACCCTCCGTGCAACAGGCGATAAGCCAGTAGGCGTCCCAACGCCTGAACGGGGGAGGCGACCTGATGGCCGCCTCCCCCGGGTTTTCCCTGGGGGGTTTGATGCCGAAGGGGAAGTTGCACTATACTTCTCCCTGCACCGTACACCGAATCCCCCAATCGCGAGGGTTCACCATGCGCATCCACTTCCCTCGGCTGGCGTTGGTGCCGACGGACGCGTTGCACCCGCATGAGGACCATGACCCCAGTCGGGCCGAGCCGCTGGCCCGACGCATTCGAGAGATGGGGGTGTTCCGCGACCCGCCTATCGTGATGCCCATGCCCTTCCGTCCCGGCCATTACATGGTCCTGGACGGCGCCAATCGGACCTTTGCCTGTCGCCTGCTGGGCCTGCCCCACATTCTGGTGCAAATCGTGGAAGCCGATTCTCCCATCTTGCGTCTGGACTCCTGGAACCACGTCATCTGGGAGATGCCCAGCGAGGTCTTTCTACAGCGTCTCCGGGAGGCTTTGCCCTGGGATTTGACCCCGGCCGACCCGGAGGAAGCCATCAGCGCGCTTCAGGAGCGGCAGGCCTTGCTGGTCCTGGCCACGCCTCCCGAACGCTACTACGTGGTACAACAGGTGGAAATCCAGGCCCCTTTGCTTATCGAGCACTTGCGCCGGGTCGTGAATGTGTACCTCAACCAGGCGGCCCTGGAGCGCACGGGCCTGTACGACGCCCACGAGATTGCCGAGTGGTTCCCCCAATGGACGGGCCTGGTGGTCTTCCCGGCCTTCACCGTGCAGGAGGTGTTTCAGGTGGTCCAGGCCGGGAAGCTGTTCCCCACCGGCATCACCCGCTTCATGGTCTCGCCGCGTGCCCTTCGACTGTACTATCCCCTGAAGGAACTGGCCGCTTCCCGGCCGCTGGAGGAAAAGAACCGCCGTCTGCAGGCCTGGATTCAGGAGCGCCTGCGCCAGAAGGGGGTGCGTTATTACGGTGACACCACCATGCTCTTCGACGAGTGATCCTGCGTCCCAGGAGGTGGACCGTGTCCGCGCGGGCCTGTTGGTGGGACGTGGCCTTTGGGGTCGTGGTGGGCGTCCTGACCAGCACCGCCCTGGTGGCGGCCCTGCTGTTGGTTCTGCAGCCGCCTTCGGCCGCGGAGGTGCGCCTGGTGCTCCCCACGCCCACTACGGTGGTGGTTCATGTCGCGGGAGCTGTGGCCCAACCCGGGGTGTATCATCTCCCGCCGGGAAGCCGGGTGGTGGACGCGCTGGAAGCCGCGGGCGGAGCTCTGCCGGATGCCGCGCTCGACGCCCTTAACCTGGCCCAGCCCGTCGAAGACGGTCAGCGTCTCTGGGTGCCGGCCCGAGGGGAGCCGACCCCCACCGCAGCCTTATCCCAGCAGCCGACCCCTATGCCGGAGGCGACCTCCTCCCGGCTCCGTCTGGATTTGAACACGGCCACCGCGCAGGAACTGGAAGCCCTGCCGGGCATCGGTCCCGTCCTGGCCCAACGCATCGTGGCCTATCGCGCGCAGTACGGGCCGTTTCGCAGCGTGGAGGACCTGCTGGCGGTGCGGGGCATCGGTCCGGTACTACTGGAGAAAATTCGGCCCTATGTGTACGTGAGCCTCGCCACACCCACGCCCTGAGGTTTTCAGCCCTTGTCGGAAGAGGGAGAAGGGGCATCGGACTCATGCAACCAGGGCGCCAGGATGGCGTGCAAATCGGGCGGGGAGAAGGTCACGGGTTTGAGGATTTTCCCGTCGCTTCGTCGCAGGGGGCGCCCATCGGGTCCGGCCTTGCTCATGTTGCTGCGATGGACTTCCTCAAATAGCGCCTCGGCTACTTCGTGTAGCCCATGGGCCACCATGGCTCCCAGGACCACGTACAGCAGGTCGGTCAGGGCATCGGCGATGCCGACCAGGTCGCCGGTCCGGGCCGCCTCGGCATACTCGTCCAGTTCTTCTTCAATCAGGCGGATGCGCAGTTCCCGCACCTGGGGCGGGATGTCCGCCGTGGGACGGTCGCTGACGTAGGCGCCAAAGGTACGATGGAATTCCAAAAGAGCTTGAAGCTGCCTTTGCATGGCCCCGCTCCTGTTCGAAGTTCCGGCGAGGATGGAGGCAAGTATATCACCTTCCGGGGTGGGTTTTTTTCACTGAGGTTCGGACGGGTGCACTCAAAAGTTGCCGAAGTGGGAGAAAAGATGGTGCCGCTTTGGAAAGGCACCCAACGTTTCGCACAGGTCTGTCCGGGTC
>WFVP01000069.1 GCA_015491595.1 Anaerolineales bacterium | reverse complement strand
GCGTACAGCCGGGGACTGGACGTGGGCATCCTCACGGTCTACGGAGGCGCGGCCTACGGGCCCCAACTTCAGGCCCTGCGCCGGGGTCGGGCGGCGGTGGTGGTAGGCACCCCGGGTCGCCTGCTCGATTTGCTGGACAAAGGCGCCCTGCGCCTCGAGAGCGTGCGCTGGGTGATTCTCGACGAAGCCGACGAAATGTTGAGTATGGGTTTCATTGACGACATCACCACCCTGCTGGAAGCCGCGTCTCCGGAGCGCCAGACGGCCCTCTTTTCCGCGACGCTCCCGCAGGAGGTCCGACGCCTGGCCCAGCGTTACATGCGCAACCCCGAACACGTGGCCATCCAGCCGCAGGAGGCCACCGCGGCGGGCATCACCCATCGCGCCTACCGGGTGCGGGAGCGGGACAAGTTGGCCGCCCTCACCCGCCTGCTCGCGGCCCACGACGTGACCACCGGGCTCATCTTCTGCCGCACCCGGGTCACGACCCGGGACCTGGCCCAGGCCCTCAACGACCACGGGTGGCCCGCGGCCGCCCTGCACGGCGACATGACCCAGGCCGCTCGAGAAGACGTCTTCACCGCGGTGCGCAAGGGCCACGTCCGCTTGCTGGTGGCCACCGACGTGGCCGCCCGGGGACTGGACATCACCCACGTCTCCCACGTGATGAACTACGACCTGCCCACGGACCCCGAGGTCTACATCCATCGCGTGGGCCGCACCGCGCGCGCCGGGCGTACCGGCGTGGCTTGGTCCTTTGTCACGCCCCGGGAGGAGGGCCTGTGGCGCCGGATTGAGCGCCGCGCGCGCCAGCGGATTCCCTTCGGCACCCTGCCCTCGGACAGGGCCATCGCCCGCGCGCGGCAGCGACGCCTCTTGGCTCGCCTGGCCGAGACTCTGGAGGCAGGCGTGGCCCAGAGCGAAGAAGGGCGAAAGGTCCTTCAGGCCCTGGTGGCCCAGGGCCATGACCCCCTGGACATCATCCTGGCCGCATTACACATCGCCCAGGAACGGGAACCCCAGGTGGGACCCATGCCCGTGGAGCCGTCAGCGTATGGCGAACGCCGCGCCGAGCCCCGACGGACCGGTCGTCGTCCGCGACGCAACGGGCGGGAGAAGGGCATGGTGCGCCTGGGCTTCTCCGCAGGACGGGAGCACGGCTTGCGTCCCGCGGATGTGGTGGGCACCCTGGCCCATCAGGTGCGCATTCCGGGCTCCGTGATTGGACGCATCCAAATCGGGGAGACCATCAGTTGGGTCGACGTGCCCCAGGACTACGTGGACCAGGTCCTCAACCACCACGACCTGCGCTGGGGTCGTCGTCCCATCCGGGTCTGGCGGGCCGAAGCGTAATCGGGTGCCCGGCCCGGGAAAGGCCATCCGAACGGGCCCGCCCGAGTGCGCGGCCCGACGCGGCCCTCCGGGCCACCCTTCCCACCAGAGGAACCCCTCATATGCGCGAGGGAGGACGGTTGGTGCCGCCCTCCCTTTGCGTGCGCGTTTCGGAGCCGCCACGCGGGATTGCCCCGAGCCCATTGCCACGGAACGCACGCCTTCTCTGGTGGTCAATCCGGCCGGTTTGTGGTAAAACAGCGGACGGCGCACGCCCATCGCCTGATGAGGAGGCTTTCATGCGCACCGTGGAGTGGGACTACGACCGCAACGGCCTCTGGCTCATTGACCAGCGTCTGCTGCCTGCGGAGTTCCGCAAGATCTTCTTGCAGGACTATCGTGAGGTCGCCCGGGCCATCAAGGACATGGTGGTAAGGGGCGCGCCGGCCATTGGCGCGGCCGCGGCCTTCGGCATGGCCCTGGCCGCCTTGCACGCCTCGGGCAGCAGCCGAGAGGCCCTGCTCACCTTCCTGGAGGAGGAAGCCGCTCCGGTGCTGAAAGCCTCCCGGCCCACCGCGGTGAACCTGTTCTGGGCCGTGGACCGGGTGCTGCGCGCGGCCCGTAACGCCACCGGTGGCCCCGACGCGGTGCGGGAAGCCATCCTGCGGGAAGCCCAGCGCATCGCGGACGAGGACGTGGAAACGAACAAGCGCATGGCCGAGTACGGCGCGGCCCTCATCGAGGACGGCGACGTGGTCATCCACCACTGCAACACCGGCGCGCTGGCGACGGTGGACTGGGGCACCGCCCTCGGGGTCATCCGCATGGCCCACGAGCAGGGCAAGCGCATCCACGTGCTGGTGGACGAAACCCGCCCCCGGCTCCAGGGGGCCCGGCTCACCGCCTGGGAACTGGAACAGTACGGCATCCCCTACGACATCATCACCGACAACGCCGCGGGGTACTTCCTCAGCCGCGGCGAGGTTCAAAAGGTTTTCGTGGGTGCCGACCGGGTGGCCGCCAACGGCGACGTGGCCAACAAAATCGGCACCTATATGCTGGCCCTGGCCGCGTACGACAACGGCGTCCCCTTCTACCCCGTGGTGCCCACCTCGACCATCGACCTCTCCCTGCCGGACGGCCAGGCCATTCCCATCGAGGAACGGGACCCCGCGGAGGTGCTGGACATTCAGTATCGGGGGCGTCCGGCGACCCCGGCCCACGCCTCGGCCCGCAACCCCGCCTTCGACGTCACCCCTCATCGCCTGGTCACGGCCATCGTCACCGAGTACGGCGTGCTTTACCCGCCCTTCGCGCCCGAACTGCGGAGGGTGGTAGAAATGGCCGAAAAGGCCCGTTAGGAGGCCCTGAGATGACGAAACGGGTGGTTCTTTCCGGCTCGGTGGCCTATGACTATCTGATGCGCTTCCCCGGTGCCTTCCGAGAGTACCTCCCCAAGAACCACACCGAACCCTTCGCCCTCTCCTTCCTTGTGGACCATCTCGTCCGACGCTATGGCGGCGTGGCGCCCAACATCGCCTACACCCTGGCCCTCCTGGGCGAACGGCCCACCATCCTGGCCACGGTGGGAGAGGACTTTGAACCCTACCGGGAATGGCTGGAACAACACGGTGTGGACACCTCTGCCGTGCGGATCATTCCGGGGGAACATACAGCGTCCTTCTTCGGCGTCAGCGACTTGCAACAATCCCAATTGGGCGTTTTCTACATTGGCGCCATGCTCCACGCGCGGGAACTTTCCCTCATGGACCTGCCCTACCGCCCCGACCTGGTGGTCATCTCCCCCGACGACGTGGAGGCCATGCGCCGGCGGGTGGAAGAGTGCCAGGCCCTGGGTATCGCGTATTTTTACGACCCGGGACAGCAAATCGTGCGCCTCTCGGGCGAGGACCTGCGTCAGGGCATCGAAGGCGCCCGAGCCCTGTTCCTCAACGAGTACGAGGCCAAGATGCTGGCCAAAAAGACGGGGTGGGACCTGGACACCTGGCGGGAGAAGGTGGACTTCGTGGTGGTCACCCTGGGCCCCGAGGGCTCCCGTATTTACACCCGCGAGGAAGAGCACATCATCCCCATCGCGCCCCCACGGCAGGTGGCCGACCCCACGGGCGCGGGGGACGCGTACCGGGGTGGCTTTCTCAAGGGTTATGTGCACGACCTGGACCTGCCCATCTGCGGCCGCATGGGCGCGCTGGCCGCGTCGTACTGCGTGGAAGCCCAGGGTCCCCAAAGCCATCACTTCACCTGGGAAACCTTCCGGGTACGCTACCATGAGGTCTTTGGAGAAACCCTGCCGGAGATGAGGGCCCAGGCCGAACCCGAGAAAGGATGAGGCCACCGTCAACCCCGTCCGGCCACCGTCGCATACCCTTATCTTAGGTGCGACCCCGTTTTTGACTCTACGTGAAGGGCCTGTGGATACAGGGTTTTTGCACGTTCTTACAAAACCAGGTCTTTTCAAGGTGATTGGCCACGTGACGCGCAGGCCTCCCCGGGCTCAGGACCGCAGGGAGAAAAATAAATTTGTGTGGGGCGGCGAAGCCGCCCCACACAAATTCTTTCTTCCTTATGATCCTGAGCCCGGTTCGATCTAAGCGAAAGGGGCGGCCCCTATGGCTTCACCCCTCTGTTAGAACAGTGAAAAACCCTGTGGGGTTTAGACAGGGCCTTTTTGAGTTCTTATACCAACTCTTCTGCCA
>WFVP01000068.1 GCA_015491595.1 Anaerolineales bacterium | reverse complement strand
ATTTTCGGGGGGAGTACACCGGTTATCCCGGCGGCGGGCCCCAGCTGTTGCGGGACACCTTCCTCTACAATTTCGGCATCCGGGTAGATTACTTCGCGCTGGTGGATTTCGAGGGCTTTCGGGCCGTGGTGGACACCCTGGGCGGTCTTCAGGTTCCGGTGGCCTGCCCGTATACGGATTGGCGCCTGAAGGAGCCGGGGCTGGACCCGCAAGACCCCGAGAACTGGACCCTCTACACCGTGCAGCCGGGCCTGGTCTGGATGGACGGTGACACGGCCCTGTGGTACGTCCGGGCGCGCAAGCGTTCCAGCGACTTCCATCGTCACCGTCGCCAGCAGGAAGTGCTGTTGGCGCTGCGCGACCGGGTGCTGGAGCCCAAGAACTGGAAGCGGCTGCCCGTGCTGTACCGCACCTTGCGGAAACACGTTGAGACCGACCTGACCTGGACCAAGGCGCTCCCCTTTCTGGCCCTGCTTCCCCGCATTGACCTGCAACACCTGCGTTTCTACCGGATTCGTCCTCCGCTGGTGGCCTACTGGCGCACGCCGGAGGGGGCTTCCGTCCTACTCCCCCGGCGCGGCCGGTTGCTGGACATGTTACGGGAGGCCCTGGGTCCGCCCCCGCGGCGCCCCGGCAGAGATGCGCCCGTGGTGGTGGCCATTCGCAACGCGTCGGACCGCGCCGGTTGGGACCGCCTGGCCGCCTGGCGCCTGGAAGCGGCGGGGTACGCGACGTACCTTCTGAAACCGGCCCGCACCCCCTGGGAGCGCTCGGCTCTGTACCCCCTGCATGGGAACGAAGCGAAGGCCGACCGTCTTTTGGCCTACCTGGGTCTCCCTCCGTCGGCGTTGCAATCGGTGGGCCAGCGCATTTCCGAAGGCCTCCGGGCCGATTGGCTTCTCGTCCTCGGTCAGGATTACGACCCCTGTTTCGACCCCGCGCAACCCGTGGAGGAACCCTGATGCGCGTCGTACTGGCTTCCACCAATCCGACGAAACACCGGGCGGTGGCGCAGGCCCTGCGTCGTCTCTTCCCCGAGGAGGACCACGAGGTGGTGGGTGTGGCCGTGACGCCCGGTCCGCCGCCCTACACGGAACAACGCATCCTGGAAGCCGCGCGCCACCGGGTCCATCAGGCGCGCGCCCGCATCCCGGAAGGGGATTTCTGGGTGGGTATTGAGGCCGGGGTGCAGCCCGCGCCCCGGGGCCCCTGGTTTATGACCGCGTGGGTGGTCGTGGAGGACGCGGCAGGGCACTGGGTCCCGGCCCGGGCGGGAACCTTTCCCCTTCCCCCCAGGCTGGTGGTCCTGCTGAAGCAGGGCCTTCCTCTGGAAGAAGCCCTGACCCGCTGGCGTCCCCAGGAGGCGGCGCGGCGTCGGACTGGTGGCCTGGTCGGCGTGCTCAGCGACGGTCGGCTGCTCCGGGAAAGCCTCTACGTGCCGGCGGTGATGCTGGCCTTTTTGCCCTGGCGTCGGCCGGAGTTGTGGTAAAGTGGAAGAAAGACAGACCGCAGAAGGAGCGGGCATGGCGCAAATGGAGCTGGGTCCGGTGGACATTCTCACCGTCGCCCTGGTGCGACGGGAGCCTCCGACCTTTCACCTACAGGGCCGGATGGGGCCGCGACACGTCACGGTGGAGATGAGCCTGGAGATGCTTCAGGCCCTGACCACGGGCATTCCCGAGTTCCTGGCCGAGATTCACGAGCGATTCCCCCATCTTCCTCTGGAAGAACACATCGTGGACGAGCAGAGTATGCGGTTTTACCCGCCTCCGTCCACGCTGTTTCGGGTGGGGACGGTGGGATTGGGTTATGAGCCCCAGAACGACCTCATCGTGTTGGAATTGCGCGAGCAGACCCCGCGAGCCTCGGGCGGCGCGCCGCGGGTGGTTCGAATATGGTGCACCCGGGAACAGATTCTCCAACTCGCGCTGTGGAGCCTGGAGGTCCTACGCACCGCGCTGCCTGTATGCCCCCAGTGCAACCAGCCCGTGGAGGATTTGGAAACCCACGTGTGCCCCCGCAAGAACGGCCACGCCCTGAAGTGACCTTTGGTCGTGCTTGTGAGGAAAGCCATACCGCCTTTCAGACTCAGGCGGGCAGATTTACGTCGCCTCTTCGGATAGAAATTGGGTGAGGTCGTAGAACCGCCGCGGCGGGGGCAGGGGTCCCTGTTCCTTTTCCACCATCCAGGCCACGCGCAGCAGGGTGGCTTCGTCCCAATAGCGTCCAATGGCCTGAACCGCCAGGGGCAGGCCTTCGCGACTCAAGCCCACTGGCAGGGTCAGGGCCGGATGGCCGGTGAGGTTAGCCAGGAAGACGAAGCGCATGATGTAGAGCATCTGGGTGGTGTTGAGCTCGCCGTGCCGTCGGACGCCCTCGGGTAGACGAGGGGGCAGGATGGCCGAGGCCGGGGTCAGAAGAACGTGGACGGAACGCAGGGCCTCTTCCACCACGTGGATGGCCCGGGTGCGCCATCGCTGGGCGCGCAGGTAGTCGTCGCTGCGAAAGACCCGCACCATGGCCACCAGGCTTTGCACGTCCGGGGCCGCTTGCGAAAAGGGTACGTTGCCCTGGGCCAACCAGGCGCGCACGGTGTGGCTCAGCTCCGTCCCCACGGTGACCAGGTGGGCCAGCATGGCTTCGTCCAGGTGCGGCAGGTGCACCTCCTGGACCTGCGCGCCCTGCCGGGCCAGGAGGTGCAGCAGGTCCTCCAGGGCGTCCGCGATTTCCGTGTCCGTTCCGCGCATCCAGCCGCGGTCCACTCCGACGACCACGTCCTGCAGAGTGCCTTGGTGCCAGCCGACCAGTTGCAGCGGGGGCTGGTCCCACGTGTGGGGGTCCCGGGCGTCGGGACCCGCGAGATAGGCCAGCCCGAGGGCCAGGTCCGTGACCGTCGCGGCCATGGGCCCCGCATGGGACACGGACCAGGCCAGGGGCCCGGCGTGGGCCAGGGAGACCCGGCCGAAAGTGGGCTTGAGGCCGTAGATGCCGCAGAAGGCCGCGGGCAGGCGAATGGACCCGCCCGCGTCGGCCCCCAGGGCCAGGGGAACCAGGCCGGAGGCCACGGCCACCGCGGAGCCGCTGGAGCTGCCCCCAGGGGCGTGCTCGGGATGGTAGGGGTTGCGCGCCGTGCCGTAGGAGAGGTTCAACCCCGTCACCCCCATGCCGAATTCGTGCATGTTCGTCTTCCCCGCGGGAACGCCCCCGGCGCTTTCCCAGTAGGCCACCACCGAGGAGGGCGTGGCGGGGAGGTGGTTCAGCGCTTTCAGGCCGAAGGTGGTGGGATAGGGCGGGAAGTGGAACTCGTCCTTGATGCCGAAGGGGACCCCGTCGAGCAGGCCCAGGG
>WFVP01000067.1 GCA_015491595.1 Anaerolineales bacterium | reverse complement strand
CTTCTGTGGTATCTCAGTTGAAGTAACCGTATCCGTGATTCACTGCCCGTTCTTAGGTCATGGCAGACGCGTTTTTTGGGCACGTTCCCCGGGCCCTTCCCATTCCTGATACAACAACCAGTAGGGTCGCCCGGGTCCTCGATAGAAGTGCAGCTCGAAAACCTGCCCGGTGTGCACCTGCACCACATACACATCCCAATGACGTCGGCGCCACCAGTCCCGCTTGAAATCCAGGCGCCGCTCTTTCCTCAAAATTTGGACAATGGTATAGGTTTCACCCTGCCAAACCAGGGTCTTGGGTGGTCCTGGCTTTTGTTCAAAGAGCACATCCACTTCTTCCCCGATGAAACGGGTGCGCATGCCCGGTACTCCCATGTGCTTTTGGAATGATTGTACTCCATCCACATCCCCACAAAACATCCTGAGGCACCTGGCGCATACCCAATAAGTGCGGACTTGTTTCTTACCCTGTGAAGGGCAAGTCGGAAAAGCACGCCAAACCCATCATCTGGGCAAACCTTGGCTCGTCCAAACCAGGCACGGGACCGCAGTCGGAAAACAGGGGATGCAGCGGCGGCGAAGCCGCCCCCCTCAAGTTATTTTTTCCGCGGTCCCGCGCCCGATTCGGGCTACGCTACCATTGTCCCACATGATGGGAGAATGGGTATAACATGCCCTTCGCTCGGGGCAAGAAATGGGACCGCGCCGAGATATGGGTATGCATCAGAGAGTGCGGCCCGGGTCTCGTACAGGCCGAACTGGGCTCTGGACTGTTGGGAAGGTGAAGATAACGTTCTGGCAGCGGCTTCGCCGCTGCCAGAACGTTATCTCTTTTTTTCACAAAGAGGAGCGGGCTTCACTGGGCCGCGGGGGAGGGGGTCTTGCCGTCCTCTGCGGCCGGGAAGGCCTGTCGTTCCCGCACCGCGCTCACCACGTTGGGGAGGTTTTCAATACGTACCAGGAGCCGATGCAGTTGGGATAAATCCCGAACCTCGACCACCAAATGTACTTCGGCCATGATGTCGTCGGTTTCCACGTAGACCCGCTGGATGTTGATACCTTCCCTGGCGATGACGTCGGAAATATCCCGCATGAGGCCCCGGCGGTCGAAGGCCCGAATGTAAATGGGGACCGGGAAGGTTTCTCGGGGCTGGCCCCAATGCACGTCAATGACCCGTTCGGGGTGGCGCATTTGTAAGGCCAGGAAGTTGGGACAGTCCTTCCGGTGGACGGAGACGCCCCGGCCCTGAGTGATGTAGCCCACGATGTCGTCCCCCAAGACGGGGTTACAGCACCGGGCGAATCGGGTGTACAGTCCAGAAGCTCCCATCACGGTGATTTCGCTGGGCTCTTTGGGCGCGGAAGGCCGCCGGACCCGGATGGTGTCCTCTTCCAACGAGCGACGGTACGTCTCGTTCAAATAGTTGATGATGCGCTGGATGGACAGGTCGCCGCAACCGATGGCCACATACAGGTCTTCTTCTCGAGTGAAGCCGAAGCGCTGAAGCAGGTTTTCCATGTCCACCGGACCCAGTCCCAGGCGCTCCAGCTCCTTCTCCAGCATGGTTCGTCCCTGGGCCAGGTTCTGTTCCCGGTCCTGCTGGCGGAACCAGCGCCGAATCTTGGCCCGGGCGCGTTGGGTCTTGACCAACCCGAGTTCGGGGTTGAGCCAGTCCCGGCTGGGTCCGCCCCGCTTTCCGGTGATGATTTCCACGATGTCCCCCGTCTTCAACTCGTAGTTCAGGGGAACCCAGCGTCCGTTGACCTTGGCCCCGCG
This sequence comes from Anaerolineales bacterium, assembly GCA_015491595.1. Lineage (GTDB taxonomy): Bacteria > Chloroflexota > Anaerolineae > Anaerolineales > DRMV01 > S139-71. The sequence continues at coordinate 1,971 of WFVP01000067.1, read as the reverse complement.
ACAGCGGTGGCCGATTTCGGTGTGGATGTAGTAGGCGAAGTCGATGGGCGTCGCGCCCCGGGGCAGGTCGATGATGTCTCCTTTGGGCGTGAAGACGTACACCCGGTCCTCAAAGACGTCGCTCTTGACCCCGTCCATGAAGTCCACGGCGTCGAAGACGTCCTGGCGCCATTCCAGCAGGCTGCGGAACCAGCGAATCTTGCGGCTCAGTTCCTCGGGGGCCTCGACGTTCTCCTTGTAGGCCCAGTGCGCGGCCACACCGTACTCCGCCATCTCGTGCATTTCCTGGGTGCGAATTTGCACTTCCAGGGGCTTGCCGTCGTCGAAGATGACCGCGGTGTGGAGGGATTGGTAACCGTTGGGCTTGGGCCGCGCGATGTAGTCATCGAACTCGCCGGGAATCGGGGTCCAGTGGGTGTGCACGATGCCCAGCACGGTGTAGCACAGGGAAATCGCGCGACGGCGTTCTGCCTGGAGGTGCCGGAACCATTCCACGGCAGCCTGCTGGGCCAGTTTGTGGGGCGGTTGGCCCCGCTTGCGCATATCTTCGGTGATTTCCTGGAGGCTCTTCCGCCGTTCCAATCCCTCGGCCACTTTGCGGGCCTGGAGCAACAGCCGGTAACGTTCCTCTTCCGCCAGAGGCCTGCCCTGGTCTTGTATCTTCTCCTGGAGCACGTCCTCTAAGGCCCGCTTTTGCATGGGGATGATGATGCGCACGCCCCGCACGTCGTGAACCTCTTCGAAGGAGACCCCTTTGCGCTGCATCTTCTGGTAGATGGAGTAGATGTGCTTGGGGCGTCCGCGAACCTCGGCTTCAATGCCTTCGTTGCGCAGCACCTGCTTCAGGCGTTCGACAATCTGTTGGACAGCCCGTTCCCGTTCCGAGCGCCGCTCCGCCAGTTTCTGGGCAATCACCCGGTACATGCGGGGGTTCACGTAGCGAAAGGCCAAATCTTCCAACTCGTGCCGGATGCGCTCCATGCCCAGACGGTGGGCCAGGGGGGCGAAGATGTCCAGGGTTTCCTGGGCGATACGCCGCCGCTTGTGTTCGGGGAGGTAGTGCAGGGTGCGCATGTTGTGCAACCGGTCGGCCAGTTTGATGGGTACGACCCGGATGTCTTCCCACATGGCCAGGAAGGTCTTGCGCAGGTTCTCGTAGATGAGGTCCTGGCGGCGCCAGGAGGAGGCCTTGGGAGATGGCGGCTTTTCCTCTTCGGTGGAGGGGGCTTCGCGACCGTTTTCGCCCCGTTGGGCCAGGTCCGCCCGGGAGACGCGGGGCAGGGCGGTGAGTTTGGTCACCCCTTCGACCAGGTTGGCCACTTCTTCCCCGAAGGTCTCCTTCAGGTCCTCATAGGTGAGGTCGGTGTCTTCCAGGGTATCGTGCAGCAGGCCCGCGGCCACGACCGTGGCGGGCATGTTCATTTCCAGCAGGATTTCGGCCACCGCCACACAGTGGGAGATGTACGGCTCCCCTGAGGCTCGGGTCTGTCCTGCATGGGCCTGGGTGGCGACTTCATACGCCCGGCGCACCAGGGCCCGCTCCATGTCGTTGTACGCCGCGGGCAGCTTGGTCTCCAGACGCCTCCAATAGGAATCCTTCATCCTCACACCTCGGGCCGATGGGCCATCCTCCGGTGACGGGTCTGTCTTTCAGTATACCTTGGGCGTGAAGGGGATGCACGACTTGCTGTCGGCTCGTGTACGGGTGCATGCAGATGTTGCCGAAATCAGCTGGCCCTTTATGGACCGAAAGTTTGGACCACCTCTGCAGGCGGGCCTTTTCCTTTGGAACGCGCAGGTCTGTCTGGGTCCGGGACCCCGGATGAAGAGAGAGAGATAATGCAGCAAGCGGCGAAGCCGCTTGCTGCATTATCTCTTCTTTGCTCCTGCGGTCCAGGGTCTGGACAGACCTGTGCGAAACGCTGGGTGCCTTTCCAAAGCGGCACCATTTTTTCTCCCACTTCGGCAACT
>WFVP01000066.1 GCA_015491595.1 Anaerolineales bacterium | reverse complement strand
GCCTGGGTGTGACCGAAGGCGTAGGTGATGGGTTCATTGTGGGACGCTCCTCCACAGCAGGCGACGATGCTCCCGGTGATGGTTGGCAGGCCATCAGCGCGAACCCTAACAGGAGGATGGAATACAGTGGGCGACGTAGCATGGCGCACCTCCTTGGATGAGTGGGCAGTGGGTGAGCGGTGAGCAGTCAGCTGGCCCCCGATATCCGACCGCTGACTTCCGACCGCGCTATATCTCCCACCGCTCCGGGTCCACTTCCACGGGGTCAAGGAAGGGCATCATGCGGCGCAGGCGTCGGCCCACTTCTTCAATGGGATGCCGGGCTTCCTCCCGGCGCTTTTGGTTGAACCAGGGCCGGCCTTTCTCGTTCTCTTCTATCCATTCCCTGGCGAAGGACCCATCCTGAATAGCCCGGAGCACGTCCCGCATGGTCTGGCGCACATGCTCGTCAATGATGTGAGGGCCAACCCGGTAGTCGCCATATTCCGCGGTGTCCGAGACCGAGTACCGCATATAAGTCAGACCGCCCCGGTAGAGCAAGTCCACGATGAGTTTGAGTTCGTGCAGGCATTCAAAATAGGCCAGTTCGGGCTGATACCCGGCTTCCACCAGGGTTTCAAACCCCGCCTTGATGAGCGCGGTGACCCCGCCGCACAGCACGGTCTGCTCGCCGAAGAGGTCGGTCTCGGTTTCCTCCTTGAAGGTGGTCTCCAGGACCCCCGCGCGGGTACATCCGATGCCCCAGGCATAGGCCAGGGCCAGGTCCCGGGCCCGACCGGTGGCGTCCTGGTACACCGCGAACAGGGCGGGCGCGCCCGCGCCCTGGGTGAAGAGTTCCCGCACCCGGTGCCCCGGTGCCTTTGGCGCGACCATGATGACGTCCACGTCTTCAGGCGGGGTGATGGTACCGTAGTGGATGTTGAAGCCGTGGGCGAAGAGCAGGGCCTGTCCGGCCCGGAGGTAGGGCGCGATGCTCTCCCGATACACCTGGGGCTGGGCGGTATCGGGGATGAGCACCGCGATGAGGTCGGCCCATTGCACGGCTTCGGGGATGGTCACCACGTCCAGCCCCTGGCTTTGGGCCTTTTCCCAGGACCGGCTGCCGGGACGAAGGCCCACCCGAACCGGCACGCCGCTTTCCTTCAGATTGAGCGCGTGCGCGTGACCCTGGGAGCCGAAGCCCAGCACGGCCACCTTGCGCTGGCGAATTACCACGGGTTGCACATCGCGGTCGTAGTACACCTTGGCCATGGCGTTCCTCCTTAGGGTTTGGGAAATGGGAAAGCAATCTCAGGGCCGCGTCCGCCGAAGGCCGCGGCCGCTGGCTTCATCGTGAAGAGGGATTTGAGCGGTTCAGGAGGCCCGGGTGGGGCAGATTGTCAGGGTTCCGGGAAGGACACTTCCGGTGGGCAATGGGGTGTGCGCAGGAGGTAAGCGCTCTCCAGGTTGTGCCACAGGACGAAGTGTTTTTGCAGTTCCCGGAGGCTGTTGTGCACTTTCTTCAGCTGCCTTGGCGGCGCGTTGAGGGTGATGAGGCTGATGACCGCGCATTGGCCGCGGGTGCGTTCGGCCAGCCGTTCCAGCCATTCTCCCCGATACGTGTACGGCGCGGGCAGGCATTCGTTGCGCACCACGTCGCAGAAGTAAGCCTTGCCGTCCATCCATCGCGGTCGGGGAGGCAACAGCCAGAGGGGACGGTCGGCGTAATAGCGGGTTTCGATGTCCTCGTTGGTGTAAAGGGCCACCTCCTTTGGTAGGTTGCGTAGGACGGGCCATACGTCCGCCTCCTGCCAAGCCTCGGTGCGCAGGACAGCGCCCCCACGATGCCATTTGGTCAGATAGAGCTCGTGGGTCACTTTGTACGTGCGCAGGAGATGGACCCACACCCAGGCCACCAGTAGAGCCGTCGGCCACCAGGGACCCAGCGCCTGCCAGACGACCACCCCGGCCAGCAGAGAGAGGGCCAGGAAGACCGGGACAAGGAGCCGCCAGTCCATAGGGGTGGATGCATCCATGAAGGTGATGGCCCCCACCAGGGTGAGTATATACCAGGCCACAAAGGTCCACCACCGGAAGAGAAAAGGGGGGATTTGGGAGGTTGGAGCTCCCGGGGTCGCGCGATGGGCCTTCTGGCGAATGGTTATCCAGGTCAGGATGACCAGCAGGAGGAGAAGACCGCTTGCGCGCAAGAGGGCCTGGCCGGCAGAGAATTCGACGAACGGAGAGGCTACCCACGCACTGACCGTCTGAGCGGCCTGGAGCCAGGTCTCCTGTCCGGGCGGGTGCCATCGAAGGGCGCGGGCGGCCAGCGCACCACTGGCCAGCCGGGTTGCCATGAAAAGAAGCCCGATGGGCAGCCCGGCAGCCGTCCAGAAGGGCACGAGGGTTCGAAGGAGTTCCGAAGACGAACCCCGCCGCGTGCGAAACCAGGTATACCCGGCCAGAAAGGTAACCCAGGGGAGAAAGACCAGGCCAATCCAGCGCACGTATACTCCCCAAGCGACCAGCAGGCCCACGAGCAGGCCCCGTCGCCGGGACCAGGTGCGGGTCCAGGCCTCCGCGGCCCAGGAAATGAGCAGCATGAGGGCCAGGAAGGGCGCTTCCGACAGCACCCAGGCGAAGATGCGGACCAGGGGAAAGGCCGCGGCCACCCAGAAGGCCGTGGCTAAGGTAGGGAAGGCGTGGCGGGTGGTTCGGTAGACCTCCCGGGTCGTCAGCAGCACCACCGCCGCCAGGCTCAACAGATTCACCCACAGGGCCGCGGTGGCTTCGTCCCCTGCCCAGGGCAGCAAGGCCGCGATGAGCAAGGGATACCCCGGGGGAAAGTGCCCCATGATTTTCCAGG
>WFVP01000065.1 GCA_015491595.1 Anaerolineales bacterium | reverse complement strand
GGGCCGCGGGCTTTGGCCCTGGATTGGTAACGGCGATCCTCGACGTCCTCAAAGGGGCGTCGGCGGTTTGGCTGGCAAAGCTTGTCTTTCCGGATGTACCCCTGATGCACGCCTTGGCCCCTGTGGCCGCGATTCTGGGACGCAATTACTCCCTGTACACCCTGGACCGCACCCCCGAAGGGAAGTTGCGCCTTTGGGGCGGCGCCGGCGGAGCGCCCTGCGTAGGGGGCGCCATGGGGTTGTGGTGGCCTTCCCTGTTCATTCTGGTTCCCCTGGGTGCGGCGATTTGGTTCTTCGTGGGCTACGCTTCGGTGGCCACCCTGAGCATGTCCTTGCTGGCGGCCTTGTTGATGGCCATTCTGGCCTGGATGGGTGACGTGCCCTGGGTGTATGTGGTGTACGGCCTTTTGAGCGAAATCATCATCCTATGGGCGTTGCGTCCCAATATCCGCCGCCTCATGAACGGCACCGAGCGGGTGGTGGGGCTGCGGGCCTGGCTGCGCAAGCGGGCCCAGCGGCAGGCGCAATCCCATCAAATGTCCAGTCCGGGTTCTTCTTCCCTGTAGACCGACTTCCTCGGTTCATGACCCAGGAGTGATGCCCTATGCCCCCGACCGAAACCAGGCGCATCGCGGTTTTCGGAGGCTCTTCCGTGCCCGAAGGAAGTCCGGAGTATCGAGCCGCGTATCGTTTGGGCCGCCGTCTGGCCCAGGCGGGCTTTGCCGTGGTCACCGGAGGCTACATCGGCACCATGGAGGCTGTCTCTCGGGGCGCGTATGAGGCCGGTGGACACGTCATCGGCGTACCCTGCGCCACCATCGAGCGCTGGCGTCCCGTGGCACCGAATCCCTGGATTCACGAGCACTGGCCCGCGGAAACCCTGTTGGACCGGCTTCGCCATTTGGTCCACCGAACCCACGGGGCCATCGTGCTCCCTGGCGGCGTGGGTACGTTGACGGAGCTGGCCCTGTACTGGAACCACCTGTTGGTGCAGGAACTGTCCCCGCGGCCGTTCATCGTGGTTGGCGAAGGCTGGCACCGGGCGTTGCGCACCCTGATGGCGGCCTTCCCCGGCCATTTTCCCTCCGGTGCCGCGGCGTTGTGGACCTGGGTTCCCCATGTGGACGCCGCGGTGGAGGCCTTGTTGTCTTGGCGGACGCCGTCCTCGTCTTCGGATTGAGGTTGCCGCCGTTTACCCGGCGGGATGTGACCTGCCGGGGACGCACACCAGGATGCCCACGAGGACGTGGGTCAGGAGGGACACGACCATGCCCAGGGTGTAGGCCCTGGCGTGGAACCGCAATTCGATTTGGTGGGTTCCTGCCGGTACGTAAAGCCCTGTGAGGGTTCCGTTGGTACGATACAGGGGCGCGGGGTGTCCGTCCACCCAGGCCTGCCAGTCCGGATGCCAGGACAAACTGAGTACCAGAAAGGCCTTCCGGTCCGTGGTCACCCGCAAACGCCAGAGGTCCGGCGTCTCGGCTTTCCCCTCCACACGTCCCCGAACAGGGCCGCTGTCCAGGGGAGGGCCGTTTTCCACGGCTGCGGCGCGGGTGACATCGCGGTACTGAATCCACGCCAGAGCGGCTTCGGGGGTGTCCTGGGGGACCACGCGGCCCACCAGGAAGGCCCGGGGAAGCCAGCAGGGGTTTTCGTAAATCCGCACGCCATCCCGCACGTCCACCCAGGTGAAGGCGGAGGCGGCCAGGGGGTAGGGCGTCAGCACGTAACGCACGTTGAGCAGGCCCAGTAGACAGGGCTGAGGGCGGGCGTAGCGGTTGGCTTGCAACACCGGACCGGGGCCGGGGTCGTGGAAATAAGGCACGGTGACGCTGTATTGGAGGCGGCGCACGCCTGTGGCGGCCTCCATGAAGCGGTCGTAGGTGGCCGAAAACAGCGCGTCAATGCCGTCGGCGGTTTCAAGGCCCGCACGTGCGGCTTCATGACGGGGCAGGCTGTAGGTGGGGCTGTAGACCCGCATGGGCCCTTTCCGGGCTTGCTGCTCTTGCAAGAAGGCCACCAGCGCGGGGTGACGGAAGAAGTCGTCCAGGGGACGGACTTCCACCAGGCTGGCGTCCATCACTCCCAAATCCATCGCGAGGAGCACGAGCAGAGGTAGATGCTGCCGCCAGGTCCGCCCGTTCAAGGTCCAGCCCAGGACCCACCACGCGGCCAGGGACAGCAGCGCCGCGGCGGACCAGGGCAGGGGAGGAGGCCCGTACAAGACGCGGTAGCTCAGGACCGCCATGCCCAGGGTGAAGGGGAGCAGCAGGCCGTAGCGCCGCCATCGTGTCCGGCAATCCGGAGGGCACCGGGACCAGAGGTCCAGGCCCTGGGCGGCCGTCAGCACCCAGAGGGGATAACCCACCGTCCAGATGCGCCCGGCCGCGCGCAACCCGTTGAGCCCCGGCAGGAGAGCCAGGATGTGGGCTCCGGTCGGGGTGGAACCCATCCAACCGTACAGGAGCAGAAGGCCGAAACCCAACAGGCGCCGGGGATGACGGAGGTTGGCCACGAGCCCCAAAAGGAGCAGGGGGAACCCCAGGTACAGCAGGGTGTCGGCGTATCCCCCATAGTGGGGCAGCGCCAGGCCGAGGACGTCCGCGGGTTGCAGGGCGAAGACCCCCATTTGCACGGCGGACAAAGCGCCCCGTCGCCACAGCCAGGACCGGTGGTGGAGCAGGGGGAAGAAGACCCCCGCGCCCACGCTGAAGGCCAGGACCAGGGCGGCGCCCGTGTGCCTCAGTATGAGGCCCTTGGCCCGGGCGCGCAGGCCGGGAAGGAGGAACACCAGGCCGGTCAGGAGGGTGTACAGGGCGATTTGAGGATGCAGCGTGGCCTGCCAGCCCAGAGCCAATCCGGTCAGGCCCACCCAGGTCCGGGAGGAAGCCCGGCTCAGCCGTCGAAATCCCAGCCAGACCCAGGGAATGTAGCCCATGGCGTAGACCAGGTTGACGTGTCCCAGGCCCCAATGCCCGTAGAAGCGGGGGGAAAGGGCGAAGGCCAGCGTGGCCAAGGCCTGGGCGGGTGGGGAGAGGCCTTTTTCCCGGGCCAACAGGCTCATGCCAGTGGCCCCCAAGGTGAGGTGTCCCCAGAAGAGGATGTGAAATGCCGCGGTTTCGGGAATGAGCAGATGAAGGAGGTTCGGGGGATAGGCCAGGCCGCCTCGCGGGTCGCCGACCAAGGGGGAGCCGCTGAAAATCAGGGTGCGCCATTGGGGCAGGCGCCCGGTCTCCTGGAACCAGACCTTGATGTAGTGCATATTGGGCCAGTAGGTAATCAAGAGGTCCGAAACCCAAGCGCCGGGGCGAATCAAGAGGCCCTCCCAAATCCCAGACCCGTCTCGCCAGCGCAGGGCGAGGAAGCACGCGACCAGTAGGCCCGTCCAGAGGAAGCGGCGCGCCGTCTCTCGCATTGGGCACCCCAAGGGTTGGACTTCCCCGGAGGGGGATGTGTAGGGGATTGTACAACAAGCGGGAAGGGCGTCCTTAGGACCTGGGCGATACCCCAATCAGGAGGGAGAAAGGAGGCTGCGGCGGGGCTTCCCTTTTCCGCAGCCTCCTGGGTGCGGACCGCGTGGTTCGTCCTTGCGGCCCGGAGGGCCTCACGCCGCGGACTCGACCTTGGGGAGTCGGCTGATGGCGCGGCGGATTTCCTCTTCGGGGTACGCGTAGTCCTCCAGTTCGCTTCGCAGGTACTGGTCGTACGCGCTCAAATCGAAGTGTCCATGACCGGAGAGGTTGAAGAGGATGACCCGCTCCTCCCCTTTGGCCTTGGCGTCCAGGGCCTCGTCGATGGCCGCGCGCACCGCGTGGGCCGACTCCGGCGCGGGCACGATGCCCTCGGCCCGGGCGAAGAGCACCGCGGCCTCAAAGGTGGCTCGCTGGGGCACCGCGCGGGGTTCGATGTATCCGGCTTCCACCAGGGCCGAAACGGTGGGGGCCATGCCGTGGTATCGTAAGCCGCCAGCGTGGATGGGGGGCGGCATGAACTCGTGGCCCAGAGTGTGCATCTTCATGAGGGGTGCCATGCGGGCCGTGTCTCCGTAGTCGAAGGTGTACACCCCTCGGGTGAGGGTGGGCGCGGCCTGGGGTTCCACAGCGACGAAGCGGGTTTGTTTGCCTTCCCGCAAGGTATAGTGCAGGAAGGGGTATGCCAGGCCGGCGAAGTTGGAGCCGCCACCGACACAACCAATGACCACGTCCGGGTACTCCCCGGCCATCTCCATTTGCTTGAGCGCTTCCAGACCGATGACCGTCTGGTGCAGCAGCACGTGATTCAAAACAGACCCCAGGCTGTACTTCTTGGTGCCGTTGGAAGTTGCCGCGGCTTCCACCGCCTCGGAAATGGCGATACCCAGGGAGCCGGGGTTGTCCGGGTCTTCCGCCAGCACCTTGCGACCGTACTCCGTGCGGTCGGTGGGGCTGGGGTAGACCTTGGCACCGTAGATTTCCATGAGGATGCGGCGATAGGGTTTTTGATGGTAGGAGACTTTGACCATGTACACTTCCAGGTCCAGTCCGAAAACGTTGGCCGCGAAGGCCAGCGCCGAACCCCATTGGCCCGCTCCGGTTTCCGTGGTCAGAGCCTGGACGCCTTCCTTCTTGTTGTAATAGGCCTGGGCTACGGCGGTGTTGGGCTTATGGCTGCCCGTCGGCGAGACCCCTTCGTATTTGTAGTAGATATGAGCGGGGGTTTCGAGAGCCTGTTCCAGACGTCGGGCGCGGATGAGGGGTGTGGGCCGCCAGAGACGGTAGACTTCCC
>WFVP01000064.1 GCA_015491595.1 Anaerolineales bacterium | reverse complement strand
GTATGGTGACGCGCCCACGGTGGAAGTGGAAACCACCATCGTCTATCAGGACGGTACCACCGCGACCATTCGCACGGACTTGCGCATCGAGCGCATGGAAGAAGAGGAAGAGGCCGTACGAGCATGAACGATTAGGACGGCCCTTGGGGAGGACAGAGCATGCCAGAAGAAATGCTGGCCATACAGGCACCTCTCCAGCCCATGAGTATGGAAGCCTTCCTGGAATGGGTGGATGAAGACACCCGCGCCGAATGGGTGCAGGGCGAGGTGGAAATCATGGTTGCGGCCAGTATTCCCCACAACCGAATTCTGTTGTTCCTATCCTGGCTCTTCAAGGCCTGGTTGGAGTTCCGGGATGCCGGTCAGGTACTGGTCGAAACCTTTATGCATTTAGCCGAAATTCCCAGCCTGCGGGCTCCGGACATCCTGGTAGTCAAGAAGGAAAATCTACAACGGCTGCAAAAGGTATATGTAGAAGGCCCCGCGGACCTGGTGGTGGAAATCGTTTCTCCCGAAAGTGTACGCCGGGATTACGGGGACAAGGTACGTGAGTACGCCCAGGCCAAGGTGCCGGAATATTGGATTGTCGATCCCGGCCATCAGGTGGTGACCTGCTTTACCCTGGCGAAACCTGGCGAGTACAACGTGCTATTCGAAGGCCAAAAGGGAAAGTGTGCCAGCAAGGTGCTGGAGGGATTCTGGATACAGGTCGAATGGTTGTGGCAGGAACCGCTGCCGCCTATCCATCGGGTCATGCGAGAAATCGGCGGGGAAGATTACCGCCGGTGGATCTTGGAAGGCTGATCTTGACGAACCTGGAAACGGGAGGACGCACGTATGGAAACCTTCGTCCACCTGACCGTCTCCGGTCTCACCAACGGCATGATTCTGGCCCTGGCCGCATTGGGATTCGTGCTCATCTACAAAGCCACCGATGTCATCAATTTCGCCCAGGGCGAATTTCTCATGGTGGGGGCCTATTTGATTTACGCCTCCATCGTGCAAATCGGCCTCCCCTGGAGCCTGGGCGTGCTGCTGACCCTCGTCCTGGCGGTCATCCTGGGAATTGTGGTGGAGCGGTTCGTCCTGCGCCCCCTGATTGGGGAGCCCATCATTTCCATCATCATGGCCACCATTGGCCTTAGCAGTCTGCTCCGGGCCATTGTGAGCATCATTTGGGGAAACCAGCCCCAAACCATGCCGCCTTTCATCCCCTCTTACCCCGTACGCCTTGGGCCGGCCGTGGTCACCGCGGACCGGCTGTGGGCTATCGGCGTGGCCGTGCTCATGCTGGTGCTCTTCGCCCTGTTCTTCCGTTTCTACAAAGAAGGTATCGCTATGCGCGCGGTGGCCGACGACCAGCAGGCGGCCATGAGCATGGGCATCAGTGTGCGCCGTATTTTCGCCTGGGCTTGGTCCATTTCCGCCATGGTGGCCGCGGTGGCCGGGGCATTGGTGGCCAACATCGTGGGCGTGGGCCCGGAACTGGCAGGCTTCGGCCTGCGGGTCTTTCCGGTGGTCATTCTGGGTGGCCTGGATTCCATTCCCGGCGCGCTTTTGGGCGGCATCATTATCGGGCTGATTGAGAGTTACGTGGGCGGTTACATCGGCATGGGTCTGCACCAGGTGGTTTCCTTCGTGGTTTTGGTGCTCATCCTCATGGTCAAGCCTTACGGCTTCTTCGGACAGGAACGCATCGAGCGCGTGTAGACCACCATGGCGCACGGCACGCTACGAACGTCAAACGGATGACAGTCACAAGGAGGGCACATGGATTCGGGCGTCTTCTTTACCACCTACCAAGCGGACATGGCCTTGCGGCGGAAGCCTTTGGAAAAACTGCGCTTGGGACTGTTCATCGCCTTCGTGCTGGTCTTTCCCTTTGTCGCGGGCAATTACCCCATCTTCCTCATGAACCAAATCGGCATCGCCACCATCGGCGCCTTGGGATTGAACTTGCTGGTAGGCTACACGGGCCAGATCAGCCTGGGCCAGGGTGCCTTCCTGGCCGTGGGCGCCTATACCGCGGGCATCCTGACGGCCAAGTTGGGGGTCCCGTGGTACCTTACCCTCATCATCGCCCCCCTGTTCACTGCCATGGTGGGCGCGGTTTTCGGCATCCCCTCCCTGCGTCTTAAGGGGCTGTACCTGGCCATCGCCACCCTGGCCGCGCAGGAAATCATCATCTGGGTGGTCACCCACTGGGACAGCGTCACCGGGGGCGTACACGCCCTGGTGGTGCCTCCACCCACCCTCTTCGGCATGCCCCTCAACCGGGACGTGCGCTTTTACTGGATTATCTGGGGGTTGGTGGGCTTCACCGCGCTGACCATGGCCAACCTCTTGCGAACCCACTATGGCCGGGCCTTTGTGGCCATTCGGGACCACGACATCGCGGCGGAAATCATGGGCATCAACCTGTTCAAATACAAACTGCTGGCCTTTGCCATCTCCTCCTTCTATGTGGGCCTGGCCGGCGCCCTGATTGCCCATTGGCGCAGCATCGTCACCTGGGAACGGTTCACCATTGAGGTCTCGGTGCTCTACCTGGCCATGATCATCATCGGGGGCCTGGGCTCCATCTCGGGTTCCCTTTTCGGGGCCGCCTTCATGACTCTCCTTCCGGCGGTATTGAACAATTTGGGAATGGCCTTCAAGGACTCTATTCCCTTGTTGGAAGAATGGATTCCGTACATCCAACAGGCCCTCTTCGGACTCATCATCATTCTGTTCTTGATTCTGGAACCTCGTGGCCTGCACAAACTCTGGCAGGACATCAAGAATTACTTCAAGCTCTGGCCGTTCAGTTATTAGCCGTCAACCGTGGGAGGTGAGGAGTCCGTCGCCCGCTGACCGCTCGCC
>WFVP01000063.1 GCA_015491595.1 Anaerolineales bacterium | reverse complement strand
GGCCTACCTGGAGCAGCTCAAGGAGCTCCGGGCACGCCTTGGGGTCGAGGACCGGGTGCACTTCCTGTACGAACACGGGCCCGGCGACGAGCCCCTCCTGGTCTCCCACGGCATGATGACGGATTTCTACTTCCTGGCCGATGTTCTCCTGTTCCCCAGCCGTCGTGAGGGATTTGGCATCCCCGTGCTGGAGGCGGGCTTGGCCCGCATGCCCATCTTCGCGGCCCATCTCCCGCCCATCCGGGAAAGCGCGGGGAACCTGGCCTACTACTTCAACCCCGAGGGGGAACCCTACGCTGTAGCCAAGGCCATTGCCGAACGGCTGTCCCAGGACCCCCTGTACCAGATGCGCAAGCGGGTCTTCCGGCATTTCACCTGGGAAGTCATCGTGAAGGAACGGGTGATTCCCCTGTTGGAGGAGGTCGCCGAGCATGGTGGACGTGCGTAGCCCCAAATGGGAGACGGCTTCGCCTTACGGCTATCGGATTCTGGTTCCGGTGAGTTCGGAAGACGAGGCGGTGCTCGTGTTCCCGCTGGTGGAGGCCCTGGCCCGGGTCCGCCAGGGACAGATTCTCCTTATGCAAGTGGTGGAAGTCCCGCCGGGGAAATCCCTGAGCGAGGCCGCGGGGGAAGCGATTCAGGCCCGGGAACGCCTGGAGGCCCTCATCCGGGAACGGTATCCGCAACACGAAGGTCAGGACAACGGCAAAGGGCGTCCGCCTATTCGGGTGCTGGTCAAAGTGGCCCGAAACACCTGGGAGGGCATCTGGGAAGCCGCGGTGCAGGAGAAGGTGGACCTCCTGGTGTTGCACTGGGGAGGCCCCTTGCTCACCGGCACCATGACCGACCGCCTTCAGGACCCCCGCCTGATGGAACCCCCGTGCGACCTCATCCTGGTGCGCACCGCGCCCACCTGGAAGGACGAATCCGCCTGGCGCCAGGTGAAGCACATCCTCCTGCCCGTGCGGGAATCCCCCCACAGCATCATGGCCCTGCGGGTGGCCGACGCCCTGGCGGAGGTTCTGGGCGCGCAAATCACCGTGCTCTTCGTGGTCCCGCCCGATGGCGCGGAAACGGGCCAGACCGAAGCCGGGTTCCGGGCCGCCTTTGGTCCGGTGCTGCGCGAGCTGCGCAGCGTGACCCGAACCATCGTGGTGGAAGGGCAGGTGGCAGAGACCATCCTGGCCGAAACGGAACCCTATCAGATTCTCGTCATGGGCTCATCGGAGAGCCCCCGGGATTGGCTGGGCATGGACCTGCGCCACGTGGCGGAAGGCACCCAAATGACCCTGGTCATCACCCGGAAAATGCAACCCCGGCCGCAAGCCCGCGCGGCGGAGCTGCTCCGTCCCCGCCAGCATCCCATCGCCGTGCTGGTGGACAAGTGGTTCGCCGAGAATACCTTCCACAGCCGGGAGTTCGAGGACCTGGAGCAGCTGGTGCGCCTCAAGGAAAAGCAGGGGGTGACCATCAGCCTGGGCCTGCCCGCGTTGAACGAAGAGGAAACCATCGGCGTGGTGATTGACACCATCAAAACGGTCCTCATGGACGAAGTCCCCCTGCTGGACGAAATCGTGCTCATCGACTCCGGCTCGGTGGACTACACCCGGGAAATCGCCATGAGCAAAGGGATTCCCGTGTACATCCACCAGGAAATCCTGCCCCAATACGGCGCATATCACGGCAAAGGCGAGGCCCTCTGGAAGAGCCTGTACGTGCTCAGCGGGGACATCATCGTCTGGATTGACACGGACATTCGCAACATCCACCCGCGTTTCGTGTACGGCGTGGTGGGTCCTTTGCTCAAATACCCTCACATCCAGTACGTGAAAGGCTTCTACCGCCGTCCCCTCAAACAGGGCGAACGCATGATTGCCGGAGGCGGCGGTCGGGTCACGGAGCTCACCGCGCGTCCGCTGTTCAACCTCTTCTTCCCCGAACTGTCCGGCCTCATCCAGCCCCTCTCCGGGGAATACGCGGGACGGCGGGCGGCGCTGGAGCGCCTCCCCTTCTTCACCGGGTATGGCGTGGAAACCGGACTGCTCATTGATATGCTGGAGCTCTACGGCCTGCACGCCATTGCCCAGGTGGACCTCCTGGAACGGGTCCATCGCAACCAGCCCTTGAGCGCCCTGTCCAAGATGTCCTTCGCCATCATCCAGGTGGTCATCAAGCGGCTGGAGGAACGACACAAG